>NZ_WLVC01000042.1:0-40178 GCF_016859735.1 Lelliottia sp. RWM.1
GGTGGGTCGTGCAGGATTCGAACCTGCGACCAATTGATTAAAAGTCAACTGCTCTACCAACTGAGCTAACGACCCGAGTGGTGGGTGATGACGGGCTCGAACCGCCGACCCCCTCCGTGTAAAGGAGATGCTCTACCAACTGAGCTAATCACCCACTCTGTACTTCAGGAACTGCTTTAAGTGGTGGGTCGTGCAGGATGACTCGGCTTCGCCTCGCCCTGACGGGCCGTTGCTGACGCAACGTTATCCTTCACGCTTAAGTACTGCTTCCACCATTTTATTGGTGGGTCGTGCAGGATTCGAACCTGCGACCAATTGATTAAAAGTCAACTGCTCTACCAACTGAGCTAACGACCCACTTTTGCGTTGCTTTTACGTTGTTTGATATCCCGTGGCAACGGCGGCATATATTACTGATTTAAGAATTCAGCGCAACAAAAATTTCGATGAAGATCACCTAACTGCTTACGAATCATGCTGCACGACCAGAAATAACACGATTTCTGGTCATGCGGTAATCATCCCATCGAACCCAGACGTTTTTGCGCCTGTTTGGCACCTTCCGTACCAGGGAACTTCGTTACCACCTGCTGATACACTGCCTTGGCTTTTGCAGTATCACCTTTGTCTTGCATGATCACGCCGACCTTGAACATGGCATCAGGTGCTTTTGGCGATTTTGGGTAATTTTTCACCACAGAGGCAAAATAAAACGCCGCATCGTCCTTCTTACCCTTATTGTAATTCAGCTGACCCAGCCAGTAATTCGCGTTCGGCTGGTACGTGGAATCAGGGTATTTCTTAACGAAGTTCTGAAATGCAGCGATAGCATCGTCCTGACGCGATTTGTCCTGTACCAGGGCAATAGCTGCATTGTAATCCGTATTCGCGTCACCGCTCTGTACAGGCGCGCCTGTGGAGGCGGATGTATCAGTTGATGGCGCAGGTGTTGCTGTCGCAGCACCGTTCTGATCGCCTGCAGCGGGTTGTGCTGCTGCACCACCACCATTGCTCAGGCTATCCATCTGAAGCAAAATCTGCTTTTGACGTTCAACAACCTGATTAAGCTGATACTGACTTTCCTGGATCTGACCACGTAGAGAATCAATATCGTTTTGGTTATCAGAAAGCTGTTGCTGGAGTTGGGTTAAAAGCTGGCTGTGAGCATTAGAAATACGCTCGAGTTGAGTGACACGGTCTTCGACCGAGCCTGAGCCGACACTACTGATTGGTGCCTGAGCAAAAGCGGCCCAGGGGGCCGCTATACCAACCAGTAACGACAGACTCAATACATGATGTCTGAAGTTACTGCTCATGCAATTCTCTTAGTAAACCAGTACGGCACGACGGTTTTTGGAGTAAGCCGCTTCGTCGTGACCCAGTACTGCAGGTTTTTCTTTACCGTAAGAAACGATGGAGATCTGGTCTGCAGAAACGCCTTTACCTTGCAGGTACATTTTCACAGCGTTAGCACGACGTTCGCCCAGGGAGATGTTGTACTCTGGAGTACCACGTTCGTCAGCATGACCTTCTACGGTGACTTTGTAAGACGGGTTGCTACGCAGGAAGTTAGCGTGAGCGTCCAGCATCGCAGCGAAGTCAGAACGGATGTCGTACTTATCCAGATCAAAGTAAACGATGTTGTTCTGCTGCAGCTGCTGCATCTGAAGACGCGCTTGCTCTTCAGAAGACATGTTGCCGTTGCCGTTAGCGTCCATACCAGTGCCGGCACCCATCATGCCTTCGCCGCTCTGGTCATTGCTTGCGTTCTTGTTGGAAGAACACGCTGCGATTGCCATTACAGGCAGAGCGATCATCAGCCCCTTCAGCACTTTGTTCAGTTGCATTTCTAAGATTCCTTTAGTAATCAATTAATTATTATTTACAGATACGGCGACCAGGCAGGTGATTTTACCTGTCCATCAGTTGCCGGAATACGCGCTTTGAAACGCCCATCTGTAGAAACCAGATTCAGCACAGATCCCATCCCCTGAGAAGAGCTGTAGATTACCATAGTGCCGTTAGGTGCCAGACTTGGCGTTTCATCCAGGAACGTTGACGACAAAACTTGTACGCCACCCGTTACCAGATCTTGTTTGGCAATGTGCTGCTGACCACCTGCAGAACTTACCATTACCATAAATTTACCGTCGCTGCTGACATCAGAGTCCTGGTTTTGTGAACCTTCCCAGGTAATACGCTGTGGTGCACCGCCGTTGATATTGACTTTATAAACCTGTGGACGACCCGCCTGATCAGAAGTGAACGCCAGATTTTGGCTGTCCGGGAACCAGGTCGGTTCAGTGTTGTTGCTGCGTCCATCAGTCACCTGACGGATCTGGCCAGAACCAATATCCATCACGTAGAGGTTCAGGCTACCGGTTTTTGACAGTGCAAAGGCCAGTTTAGAACCGTCCGGAGAAAACGCTGGCGCACCGTTGTGACGTGGGAACGACGCAACCTGACGCACCGCACCGTTAGACAGTGTTTGAATGACCAACGCAGAACGACCACTTTCGAAGGTCACGTAGGCCAGTTTAGCACCATCTGGAGACCACGCCGGCGACATCAACGGTTGTGGAGAACGGTGAACGGTAAACTGGTTGTAACCATCGTAGTCAGAAACGCGCAGCTCATAAGGGAACTGACCGCCATTGGTCTGCACAACATATGCGATACGAGTACGGAATGCCCCTTTAATACCGGTCAGCTTCTCGAACACCTCGTCACTCGCAGTATGGCCCGCATAACGGAGCCACTGCTTGTTAACTTTGTAGGAGTTCTGCGCCAGAACAGTACCTGGAGCACCACCGGTATCGACCAGTTGGTAAGCCACTGTGTAGCCACCATCTGGACTAGGTGTAACCTGGCCCACAACGACCGCATCAATACCCAGTGCAGACCATGCTGCAGGCTGAACGTCTTGCGCGCTACCCGGCTGCTGTGGCAGACGAGAGCGATCTAATGGATTGAATTTGCCGCTGTTGCGCAGATCAGCAGCAACAATGCCGCCGATATCTTCAGGTGCAGCGCCTGGGCCTGCCCACTGGAACGGAACAACGCCGATTGGGCGCGCCGAGTCCACCCCCTGGGTGATCTCGATACGTACCTCTGCGTGCAGCACAGCTGCCCACAGCATTAAGAAACCAAATGCTACACGTAATGCCTGCTTCATCATATCTCCCTTATCTGGGTAACCTTACCCACGATAATTTAGCAGAATGTTAACAAACTCAAATAGACAAAACTACCAGAACCCTGAGACTAAACCTGGTCTATTTTCCCCCGTTTTCACGGGGAAAAATGTAACTTAAGGTTTGAAGTCCAGTGGTGCATTTTTAAAGACTTCGTAGACTGCCTGTGAAGGCGGTTTTGGCATCTTAGCCTGACGTGCCGCAGCTAAAGCTGCAGTACATAAGGCTGGGTCGCCACCTTCAGACTGAATATCAAGTAACATACCATCCGGCGCGAGCTTGATACGTAACGTACACGTTTTGCCTGTGTAGGAAGACGCATCATAGAATCGGCTCTCGATAGCAGACTTTATCTGCGAGGCATAGCCATTGATTTCAGCACCTGAAGCACCGTTGTTCTTAGTGTTACCACTTCCAGCAGGTGAGGCGTTACTTCCTTTCGCTCCCCCGCCCGCTTTCGGCGCATTCTTACCCGAACTCAAGTCACCCAGCAAATCATCCACCCCTGCGGCGGCGGCAGCTTTCTCTGCTGCAGCCTTTTTAGCCGCAGCTTTATCGGCAGCTGCTTTTTCTGCCGCAGCAGCTTTCTTATCTGCAGCCGCTTTTGCAGCAGTTGCAGCTTTCTCGGCAGCAGCCTTTTCAGCAGCAGCGGCTTTCTCAGCGGCAGCTTTCTCAGCTGCGGCAGCTTTCTTCGCCGCATCGGCAGCCGCTTTTTTAGCAGCATCCGCTTCAGCTTTCTTCTGGGCATCCGCTGCGGCTTTCTTCGCCGCTTCGGCTTCAGCTTTTTTCTGAGCATCAGCCGCCGCTTTCTTCGCCGCTTCTTCAGCCTGTTTCTGAGCATCGGCAGCCGCTTTCTTCGCCGCGTCCGCTGCCAGTTTTACTTGTGCATCAGCCTTCGCTTTGGCATCTGCAGCAGCTTTTGCAGCTGCCTCTTCTGCCTGCTTCTGCTGTTCCTGTGCTTTCTTCGCCGCCGCTTCCGCTTGCTTTTGCTGTTCCGCCTGCTCTTTCGCGGCTTCCTGCGCCTGCAAACGTTCTTTCTCAAGCTGCTTCAAACGCTCCTGTTCCGCGGCCTGCTTTTCACGCAGTTCCTCGGCTTGCTGTTGCGCCTGTTTATCTCGCTGCTCTTCAGCTCGTTTTGCACTCGCCTGCTGCTGCTGCTGACGATTATAGTTTTGCACTACCGCACCAGGATCGACCATGACAGCGTCAATGGAGGATCCTCCACCACCACCGGCTGATGCATCTATATGCTCGTCGAACGAACTCCAGATCAGTGCTGCAAAAAGAATCACATGCAACACCGCCGAAATAATTATCGCTCGCTTAAGCTTATCGTTTTGTTCGGTTGCCTTTGACACTATCGGTTCCCAAAAACTCGTATCCCACTGCTAGCAGGTGATCAAATAGGCTGCGTCATTAAGCCAACTGACTTAACACCCGCGCTATGTAGCAAGTTCAGCGCTTTAATAATTTCATCGTAGGGTACGTCTTTCGCACCACCGATTAAAAAGACCGTCTTCGGATTGGATTCCAGACGACGTTGCGCTTCAGCAATGACTTGCTCAGGCGGCAACTGATCCATACGATCTTTCTCTACCACCACGCTATATTGCCCCACACCGGAAACCTCAATGATGACCGGAGGATCGTCATTAGTGCTTACCGCTTGTGATTCTGTCGCATCCGGCAGATCAACTTCTACGCTTTGGGTAATGATCGGCGCTGTTGCCATAAAAATAAGCAACAGTACTAACAGAACGTCAAGCAGCGGAACAATATTGATTTCGGACTTGAGTTCGCGACGACCTCGTCCACGCGTTCTGGCCATGGTTTACCCCTTGTTACTCTCGGTGCTGGTAAACGCCTGACGGTGCAGAATCGCAGTGAACTCTTCCATAAAGTTGTCGTAGTTCAGTTCCAGTTTGTTCACGCGCTGGTTCAGACGGTTGTAAGCCATTACAGCAGGGATTGCAGCGAACAGACCGATAGCCGTTGCGATAAGTGCTTCCGCGATACCCGGAGCAACCATTTGCAGCGTTGCCTGTTTTACCGCACCCAGTGCGATAAACGCGTGCATGATCCCCCAAACCGTACCAAACAGACCAATATATGGGCTAATGGAACCTACAGTACCAAGGAAAGGAATATGTGTTTCGAGTGTTTCCAGTTCACGGTTCATCGAAATACGCATCGCACGCGATGCACCTTCAACCACCGCTTCTGGCGCGTGATTGTTAGCTCGATGTAGACGGGCAAACTCTTTGAAACCGCTATAGAAAATTTGTTCGGAGCCTGAGAGATTATCACGGCGTCCCTGGCTTTCCTGATACAGACGGGAAAGTTCGATACCAGACCAGAACTTGTCTTCAAACGCTTCAGCTTCACGGCCTGCTGCATTAAGAATACGTGTTCTCTGGATGATGATAGCCCAGGAGGCGATTGAAAAACCAATCAAAATCAACATGATAAGTTTAACCAGAAGGCTTGCCTTCAGGAACAAATCAAGGATATTCATGTCAGTCACTGCTTAAACTCCGCGACAATAGACTTAGGAAGCGCACGAGGCTTCATGATGAGTGGATCAACACAGACAATCAGTACTTCAGCTTCGTTCAGTACGGTGTTCTCTGCATTGACAATCCGCTGCGTGAAAACCAGTGAGGTTCCACGCATTGATGTTATTTCTGTTTGGACTTCGAGCATATCGTCGAGTCTGGCAGGCGCAAAATACTCTAGCGTCATCTTGCGAACCACAAAGGCAACTCGCTCAGCCAACAGCACCTGTTGACTAAAGTGATGATGGCGCAGCATCTCTGTGCGTGCCCGTTCATAAAAAGCAACGTAGCTGGCATGGTAAACCACACCACCGGCATCGGTATCTTCGTAATAGACACGAACCGGCCATCGAAACAGCGTTGTATTCACTTTACATCCCGGTAATGCAACAAAAGTTATAGCTTTTAAACTTCGCTACTATACGCGCGGGAAAGATGGTTTGGAATGGGGGAAAGTAAACGGAGAGTAAATTTTTATGGGCTTAGGCAAGCCCATAAGGTTAACGGACATTTCTTATTCAGAAGAAGAAGAAAATCAACCCAGCGAGGAGCACCAGGTCAGCGATGAGAGGGCAAAAAACACCTTGCCAGTGCACAGCCTTCGGACGAAAACCCACACCATGAATCACACCTGCACACACCGCCCACATAATGAAGAGGCCGTGCCAGATCTCAAGCTCGCTGGTCTTCGCCGCAAAACGCGAAGGGTCCCAGAAGATGCAACCTGCCAGCAGCAGTGCCATCACTAAGGAAAGCGCCCTTAACGGGCGCTTGTCCATTACCGCATATAACGTTGCGATAATATTCATCATTAGTGTTTTTCTTCACTCGTTTTAGCTGCTTCAACGTGCTCAAGCGCCAGGGCAGTAATGATGCCGAAAGCACAGGCAAGAAGCGTCCCCAAAATCCATGCGAAGTACCACATATTCAGCTCCTTACTTAGTACAGGGAATGAGTGTTGCTTTCGATATCTTCTTTCGTGATACGACCGAACATTTTCCAGTAACACCACGTGGTGTAGAGCAAGATAATCGGTACGAACACGCACGCAACATACGTCATCAGATTCAGTGTCAGCTGGCTAGAGGTCGCATCCCACATGGTCAGGCTTGCATTCATCATAGTGCTGGATGGCATGACGAATGGGAACATCGCGATACCCGCCGTCAGAATGATGCACGCCAGCGTCAGAGAAGAGAACACGAAAGCCAGTGCACCCTTTTCAAGACGAGATGTCAAAACTGTAAGCAGCGGCAGCAGTACACCCAGCGCCGGGATAACCCACAGTACAGGCATATTGTTGAAGTTCACAAGCCATGCACCAGCCTGACGCGCCACTTCTTTGGTCAGTGGGTTTGAAGGCGCTACATGGTTGATAGCAGATGTCACCACGTAGCCATCAATACCGTAGACAACCCAAACGCCTGCCAGTGCGAAGCATACCAACGTAACCAGTGCAGCAACCTGAGCTGTCGCACGTGAACGCAGGTGCAGTTCACCCACAGTACGCATCTGCAAATAAGTTGCGCCTTGTGTAATGATCATCGCCACGCTCACTACACCGGCCAGCAGACCAAACGGATTCAACAACTGGAAGAAGTTACCGGTGTAATAAAGACGCATGTACTCATCAATGTGGAACGGAACACCCTGCAACAGGTTGCCGAATGCCACACCGATGACCAGCGGTGGTACGAAGCTACCAATGAAAATGCCCCAGTCCCACATATTGCGCCAGCGAGTGTCTTCAATCTTAGAGCGGTAGTCAAAACCGACTGGACGGAAGAACAATGATGCCAGCACCAGAATCATCGCCACATAGAAGCCGGAAAACGCCGCTGCGTAGACCATTGGCCAGGCAGCAAACAGTGCGCCACCAGCAGTGATCAACCAAACCTGGTTACCGTCCCAGTGTGGGGCGATGGAGTTAATCATAATTCGACGCTCGGTGTCATTACGACCGAGGAATCGGGTGAGCATGCCCACCCCCATGTCGAAACCGTCGGTGACAGCAAAACCAATCAGCAAAATGCCAACCAGCAGCCACCAGATAAAACGCAATACTTCATAATCGATCATTTGACGACTCCTGTCTTAGCGTGCCGGCTGAGAAGCCACATTGGACTGCTCGTAGTGATAGCGACCGGTTTTCAGGCTGCTTGGGCCAAGGCGTGCGAACTTGAACATCAGGAACAGTTCAGCCACCAGGAACAGGGTATACAAACCGCAGATCAGCAGCATGGAGAAGATCAGATCGCCTGCCGTCAGAGAGGAGTTTGCTACTGCTGTTGGCAGTACCTCACCAATCGCCCACGGTTGACGGCCATATTCCGCCACGAACCAACCGGACTCGATAGCAATCCATGGCAGCGGGATCCCGTACATTGCGGTACGCAACAGCCATTTTTTCTGGCCGATACGGTTGCGAATCACTGACCAGAAGGACGCCGCAATAATCAGTAGCATCAGGATGCCGCAGCCGACCATGATACGGAAAGCAAAGTACAGTGGCGCAACGCGAGGAATGGAGTCTTTCGTCGCTTGCTGAATCTGTGCTTCCGTCGCGTCAGAGACGTTCGGGGTATAGCGCTTCAGCAACAGACCATAACCCAGGTCTTTCTTCACATTGTTGAATTGATCGCGAACAGCCTGATCGGTGGAACCACCACGCAGTTGTTCCAGAAGAGCATAGGCTTTCATACCATTACGGATACGGCCTTCATGCTGCACCATCAGATCCTTCAGGCCCGTCACCTGCTTGTCGACAGAACGTGTCGCGATGATGCCCAGTGCGTAAGGGATCTGAATAGCGAAACGGTTTTCCTGTGCATCCTGGTCAGGCACACCAAACAGGGTGAAGGCGGCTGGTGCTGGCTGGGTTTCCCACTCAGCTTCAATCGCGGCCAGTTTGGTTTTCTGTACGTCGCCCATTTCATAACCGGATTCATCACCCAGAACAATAACGGAAAGGATAGCGGCCATACCGAAGCTTGCAGCGATCGCAAAAGAACGTTTAGCAAATGCGAAGTCTCGGCCACGCAGCATGTAGTAGGAACTGATACCTAAAACGAACATCGCGCCACACACATAGCCAGACGCTACAGTGTGAACAAATTTAACCTGAGCGACCGGGTTCAGCACCAGCTCCGCAAAGCTGACCATCTCCATACGCATGGTTTCGAAGTTGAAATCAGACGCGATAGGGTTCTGCATCCAGCCGTTCGCCACCAGGATCCACAGTGCGGACAGGTTAGAACCTAACGCCACCAGCCAGGTTACCGCCATATGCTGGACTTTACCCAGACGATCCCAACCGAAGAAGAACAGACCTACAAAGGTGGATTCGAGGAAGAAGGCCATCAGACCTTCAATGGCCAGCGGCGCACCGAAAATATCCCCTACATAGTGGGAATAGTAAGACCAGTTAGTCCCAAACTGGAACTCCATAGTCAGACCGGTTGCCACGCCCAGCGCAAAGTTGATACCAAACAACTTGCCCCAGAACTTGGTCATATCTTTATAAATCTGTTTGCCGGAGAGGACGTAAACCGTTTCCATGATGGCCAGCAAGAACGCCATACCGAGCGTCAGTGGCACAAACAGGAAGTGGTACATCGCGGTCAAGGCAAACTGTAAGCGCGACAGTTCGACTATATCTAACATCATGACTCCTTGCTCATCGCATGAAGACTCCGAGAGTGAACCCCGTTAGATAAGGATTCACACACATGCCCCAATACAAAGTTATCTGCGCCCGTTCTTCGTTGCTTATTCTCAACAGGAGGTAAAAGCAGTGATGAAAGGTTACAAATACGTTAATAAAAAACCCAAATTGATCCCGCAAATATATTACGCCGTAAAATCCTTACAATAAACAGGTTTTTATTGAATCAGTTTTGCGTTTTACGACGGTGATCAATATATAGCGAATTTACCACTTTTGAGCCAGTTTGATCTGGCACAATTTAGCGCCTTTTGACGTCTTTTACCAAATATTAAACATTGATTTAAATCAACAATATTTGATTTTTGTTAATTGTGTTTATACCTGGTAAACACAGTAAAAACCTTGTTAAATATATGTGTAAAAACAGATATTCATAGTTATCGAGTAGCGATAATAATAGAGATGAAAGTGATTTTTATTAACTAAACAGCGGGAGGAGATTCCGGAACTGATAAACTATTAATCATAGCCCCTTACTCATAATTTTCCATTTTTGTTCCTCATTAATAATTAACAACAATTCATTCACCTTTAAGCCTCTGTAAATTAACACCTCATTGTGACTATTTCATGAAGTAGCCCGCAACTGGCTATACCGAGCGAGGAGTGTTTGCCCAATTTTCAAACAGGAAAACAACATCCCGTGACGAGAAGTCAGAATAAACACCATAAAAAAGGCCGCTTTTCAGCGGCCAACCATGTCGAAACGGACATTTTTATATCACTACTCCCCTTTCAGGCAGCAGAGTGGTTTTACTTAATGATGGATTGCAGCGCATTACCGATATCAGCCAGGCTGCGCACGGTTTTCACGCCAGCGGCTTCCAGCGCGGCGAATTTCTCATCCGCAGTACCTTTACCACCCGCGATAATTGCCCCTGCGTGGCCCATACGCTTGCCTTTCGGCGCGGTGACACCGGCAATGTAGCCAACAACCGGTTTGGTGACGTGATCTTTGATATACGCCGCCGCTTCTTCTTCTGCACTACCACCGATTTCACCAATCATGACGATGGCTTCAGTCTGTGGATCTTCCTGGAACAGTTTCAGGATGTCGATGAAGTTTGAACCAGGGATTGGGTCACCGCCGATGCCCACACAGGTGGACTGGCCGAAACCGTAGTCAGTGGTCTGCTTGACCGCTTCATAAGTCAGCGTACCCGAGCGGGAAACGATACCCACTTTTCCTGGCTTGTGAATATGACCAGGCATGATGCCGATTTTACATTCGCCTGGGGTGATAACTCCTGGGCAGTTCGGGCCAATCATGCGCACGCCTGCTTCATCCAGCTTCACTTTCACGGTCAGCATATCCAGTGTCGGGATACCTTCGGTGATGGTGATGATCAGTTTGATACCTGCGTCGATCGCTTCCAGAATGGAATCTTTGCAGAATGGCGCCGGAACATAGATGACGGTCGCTGTTGCGCCCGTGGCTTCGACGGCTTCGCGCACAGTATTGAATACTGGCAGACCGAGGTGCGTTGTACCGCCTTTACCTGGCGTTACGCCACCTACCATCTGCGTGCCATAAGCAATGGCTTGTTCGGAGTGGAAAGTCCCCTGGCTACCGGTGAAGCCCTGGCAAATTACTTTTGTATTTTTATCGATCAAAACAGACATTATTTCCCCTCCACTGCGGCAACAACCTGCTGAGCTGCATCCGTCAGACTTTTCGCTGCAATAATATTCAGGCCGCTGTCAGCCAGTTTTTTCGCGCCGAGTTCAGCGTTGTTACCTTCCAGACGCACAACAACCGGGACGTTAACGCCCACTTCAGCCACCGCACCAATGATACCGTCGGCGATCAGGTCACAACGCACGATACCACCGAAGATGTTCACCAGAACGGCTTTCACATTATCGTCGGAGAGAATGATTTTGAATGCTTCGGTCACACGCTCTTTTGTCGCACCACCGCCTACATCCAGGAAGTTTGCCGGTTCGCCGCCGTGCAGTTTAACGATGTCCATGGTTCCCATCGCCAGACCCGCACCGTTGACCATGCAGCCAATGTTGCCATCCAGTGCGACGTAGTTCAGTTCCCACTGTGCAGCCTGAGCTTCACGCGGATCTTCCTGAGACTGATCACGCATTTCACGCAGATCGGCCTGGCGGAACAGTGCGTTACCATCAGCGCCCAGTTTGCCATCGAGGCAGATCAAGTCACCCTGAGTGGTAATCACCAGTGGGTTAATCTCGATCAGCGCCAGATCGCGCTCCAGGAAGATCGTCGCCAGACCCATGAAGATTTTGGTGAACTGTTGAACCAGTTTACCTTCCAGACCCAGTTTGAACGCCAGTTCGCGTCCCTGGTATGGCATTGGACCTGCCAGCGGATCGATAGCCACTTTATGAATCAGGTGCGGGGTTTCTTCCGCCACTTTCTCAATTTCCACGCCGCCTTCGGTAGACGCCATGAACACAACACGACGTGAGCTACGGTCAACAACAGCACCGAGATACAGCTCTTTTGCGATATCAGTCGCCGCTTCAACCAGGATTTGGTTAACCGGCTGGCCATTCGCATCTGTCTGATAGGTCACCAGACGCTTACCCAGCCAGTGTTCAGCAAACGCGCGGATCTCTTCTTTGGTTTTAACCACTTTCACACCGCCCGCTTTACCGCGGCCGCCAGCGTGAACCTGACATTTAACTACCCAAGGGCCGGAACCGATTTTAGATGCGGCTTCTTCTGCTTCACGTGGGGTAGTACAGGCGTAACCCACCGGAGCCGGTAAACCTGACCTGGCAAACAGCTGTTTAGCCTGATATTCATGTAAGTTCATGTGTTCTATCCATCCTTCAGGTAATCGTTATCTTCAAACCTGTAGGCCGACGCGGTCTTCATCCGGCCTACAGGGCAGGTGATGCTAAAAAACTACTAGACGTCCAGCAGCAGACGCGTCGGATCTTCCAGCAGCTCTTTAATAGCAACCAGGAAGCCCACGGACTCACGACCATCAATCAGGCGGTGATCGTAAGAGAGTGCCAGATACATCATCGGCAGGATCTCAACTTTACCGTCTACGGCCATTGGACGATCTTTAATGGCATGCATACCCAGGATCGCGCTCTGCGGCGGGTTAATGATCGGGGTAGACATCAGCGAGCCGAATACGCCGCCGTTGGTAATGGTGAAATTACCGCCGGTCAGATCGTCTACGGTCAGCTTGCCGTCACGGCCTTTTACGGCCAGTTCTTTAATATTTTTCTCGATATCAGCCATACCCAGGGTATCCACATCACGCAGAACCGGAGTCACCAGGCCGCGTGGCGTTGACACCGCCATGCTTACATCGAAATAGTTGTGGTAAACCACGTCATCGCCGTCGATAGACGCGTTGACTTCCGGGTAGCGTTTCAACGCTTCAACCACCGCTTTCACATAGAAAGACATAAAGCCCAGACGGATACCATGACGTTTTTCAAACGCGTCACCGTACTGCTTACGCAGGTCCATGATAGGTTTCATGTTCACTTCGTTGAAGGTGGTCAGCATCGCGGTGGAGTTTTTCGCCTCCAGCAGACGCTCAGCCACGCGTTTACGCAGGCGAGTCATTGGTACGCGTTTCTCGCTGCGAGCACCCAGAGCAGGCTGTGCTGCAGGTGCTGCCACAGGGGCTTTGGCTTCTGCTTTCGCAGGGGCTTTCGCCAGGTGCTTATCAATGTCTTCGCGCGTCAGACGGCCACCGACACCTGTGCCTTTAATGGCTGCGGCATCCAGGTTGTGCTCAGCCAGCAGACGGCGGATCGCCGGGCTAAGTGCATCATTACTTTGTTCTTCAAGAGATGCCTGTTGGCGCTGAGCCGGAGTAGACTCTTTTGCTTCAGACTTCGCACTGGATTCTTTACCAGAGCTATTGCCTTCACGCAGGCGACCCAGGATCTGGCGAGAGGTTACCGTTGTACCTTCATCTTCCAGCACTGCATCCAGAATGCCATCCGCCGAAGCCGGTACTTCCAGTACCACTTTGTCAGTTTCGATTTCTACCAGCACTTCGTCGCGCTGGACGGTATCGCCCGGTTTTTTATGCCAGGTCGCAACAGTCGCATCTGCTACAGACTCAGGCAGGTCGGGAACAAGAATATCTACGCTACTCATTATGTATCCTTTAATTAATCGACGTTCAGCGCGTCATTCACCAGATCTTGCTGTTGCTTCTGGTGAACGGACATATACCCTACCGCCGGAGAGGCGGAGGCCGGACGACCTGCATAACGCAGACCCGCCCCAAATGGAATCACATCACGGAAATGATGCTGGCTGCAGTACCATGCGCCCTGGTTGAGCGGCTCTTCCTGACACCAGACAAAATCATGTACGTGGGCATACGGTTTCAACGCTTCCTGCACCGCCTGGTGCGGGAATGGATAAAGCTGCTCGACACGCACGATGGCGACATCTTTCTGGCCATTCTTACGGCGCTGTTCCAGCAGATCGTAATAAACCTTACCAGAACACATTACGACACGCTTCACGGCTTTCGGATCCAGCTCGTCAATCTCGCCAATCGCTGGCTGGAAGGCTCCATTCGCCAGCTCATCAAGGCTTGAGACCGCTAACGGGTGACGCAGCAGCGATTTGGGTGACATCACCACCAACGGACGGCGCATACCGCGCAACGCCTGGCGACGTAGCATGTGGTACACCTGAGCCGGAGTCGACGGCACACAAACCTGCATGTTTTGCTCAGCACAAAGTTGCAGATAGCGTTCCAGACGTGCGGAAGAGTGCTCCGGACCTTGCCCTTCATAGCCGTGCGGTAACAGCATCACCAGGCCACACATACGGCCCCATTTCTGCTCACCGGAGGAGATGAACTGGTCGATAACCACCTGAGCACCGTTGGCGAAGTCACCAAACTGCGCTTCCCAGATGGTCAGAGTGCGCGGCTCTGCGGTCGCATAACCATATTCGAATGCCAGCACCGCTTCTTCAGACAATACGGAGTCCCAGACCTTGAACTGGCCCTGTCCATTGTGAACATGCTGCAATGGGGTATAAGTGGAGCCGTTAGTCTGGTTGTGAATAACCGCGTGGCGGTGGAAGAAGGTTCCGCGTCCCGCATCTTCACCAGACAGACGAACCGGAATACCTTCGTCCACTAGCGTGGCGTAAGCCAGGTTTTCTGCACCACCCCAGTCGAACATCTTCTCACCTGACGCCATAGATTGACGGTCAGAGTAGATTTTCTGTACACGGGACTGCATTTCGATCGCGTCAGGCACGCTGCTGATACGTTTTGCCAGCTCTTGCAGACGTTTCATCTCTACCTTATTCGGGTAGCTCTCATCCCACTCGTGGTTAAGGTACGGCGACCAGGTAAAGGAGTGCATGTTCATTGGACGCAGCTCTTTCACCACACACTCGCCAGCATCCAACGCATCGCGGTAAAGATTGACCATTTCGGTCGCATCTTCGAGCGTCGTTACCTTTTCAGCTTCCAGTTTGTCGGCATAGATCTTACGCGGCGTCGGATGCTTTTTGATTTTCTGATACATCAGCGGCTGCGTTGCACTTGGCTCATCGGCTTCGTTGTGGCCGTGGCGGCGGTAGCAGAACAGGTCGATGAAGACATCACGTTTAAAGGTGTTACGGAAATCCAGAGCCAGACGGGTCACGAACGCGACGGCTTCAGGATCATCCGCATTAACGTGGAAAATAGGCGCCTGAACCATTTTACCGATATCAGTACAGTAAGGAGTGGAGCGCGCATCCAGCGGGTTAGACGTAGTAAAGCCCACCTGGTTGTTGATCACGATGCGAACTGTACCACCCACTTCATAACCACGCGCTTTAGACATGTTCAGGGTTTCCTGAACCACGCCCTGCCCTGTTACCGCGGCATCACCATGAATGGTAATTGGCAGAACTTTATTGCTGCTTGGCTCATCCAGTCTGTCCAGACGGGCACGCACAGAACCGATAACCACCGGGCTGACGATTTCAAGGTGCGATGGGTTAAACGCCAGCGCCAGGTGAACCAGGCCGCCTTTCGTTTCGATATCCGACGAGAAGCCCATATGGTACTTCACGTCGCCTGTGCCAAGGTGTTCTTTATGTTTACCTGCAAACTCATCAAACAGGTCCTGAGGTTTTTTACCCAGAACGTTGACCAGGACGTTCAGACGACCGCGGTGGGCCATGCCCAGTACAACTTCACGCGTGCCGCTGTTGCCTGCATGACGAATCAGCTCTTTAAGCATAGGGACTAGCGCATCACCACCTTCCAGTGAGAAGCGTTTAGCGCCAGGGAATTTAGCCCCCAGATAACGCTCAAGACCTTCCGCTGCGGTCAGTTCGCTAAGGAAACGCTTTTTCTCATCAGTAGAGAACGTCGCGTGACCGGCCACAGATTCGATACGCTGTTGGATCCAGCGTTTTTCTTCTGTGGAAGTGATGTGCATATATTCCGCGCCGATGGAGCCACAGTAGGTTTGCTTGAGCGCGTCAATCAGATCGCCCAGCTTCATCGTATCTTTACCGATGGCGAAAGAACCTACGTTATAGCTTTCCTGGAAATCGGCCTCGGTCAGATCGTGGTAAGCCGGATCGAGATCCGCTACACGTTCTTGCTGCCACAGTCCCAGCGGATCAAGATTCGCGTGCTGGTGACCACGGAAGCGGTAGGCGTTAATCAACTGCAGGACTTTAACCTGCTTAACATTGGTATCAGGGTCGGAAATCGAGGAAGTATAACGTGAGGCATCCTTCGCCAGACGACGGAAATAATCACGCGTTTTGGAATGGAATTGATCCGGTTTGACCCCAGTTCCAGGTAATTGCTGGAACATGGAACGCCAGTTTGCGTCCACTGAGTCAGGATCGGTTAAGAAGTCTTCATAGAGCTGTTCTATCCAGCTCTGGTTCGCTCCGGAGAGGTAAGAAGAGTCCAGCCAGGCTTTCATTGCGCCGTTCTGCATCGTGATCCCTTAAGCATTTTTATGCTTATTTCGCCGTAGAAACTACCACGTACACCACGTGTACGTGCCGGGGTTCACCTGCGAGCTCTTATTGGCTCGCGAAGGAACCTTTAAAAACTGCCATTAATCTTCTTCGTTCAGGCTGCGACATCGCTGGCTGCCTTCACTTACCCCTGTCACATAGTGAACTATGCTCCCGGGGATGCGCTCAGTTGCCGCCTTATCTCGCTCTGAACGCCTCGATTACTGGATGTGCCATTGTGGCGGTTTTTAAAGATTTCCTGCATTCAGTCCCCTCTCTGACAGAGAGGGGACTGACGCTTACTTACGCACTGCGCTGCAGCAGCATCGACTTAATGTGGCCGATGGCGCGCGTCGGGTTAAGTCCCTTAGGACACACACTGACGCAGTTCATAATGCTATGGCAGCGGAATACACTGAAAGCATCACTCAGCCCTTCCAGACGATTATCGGTTTCGGTATCGCGGCTGTCGATCAGGAAGCGATAGGCAGCCAGCAGGCCCGCCGGGCCGATAAACTTGTCAGGATTCCACCAGAACGATGGGCAGGACGTCGAGCAACATGCACAAAGAATACACTCGTACAGACCATCGAGTTTTTCACGCTGCTCTGGCGACTGCAAATGCTCGCGAGCGGGTGGATTTTGCCCATTATTCAACAGGTAAGGCTTAATCTTCTCATATTGTGCATAGAATTGCCCCATGTCCACCACCAAATCGCGCACGACAGGCAGCCCAGGCAAAGGACGAATAACAATTTTCTGTCCAGGACGTTGCAGCGCCGAAATGGGCGTGATGCAGGCCAGGCCATTTTTGCCGTTCATGTTCACACCGTCCGAGCCACAGACCCCTTCACGACAAGAGCGACGGAACGACAGTGTCGGATCTTTTTCTTTGAGCTGCATTAACGCATCCAGCAGCATCATGTCACGGCCTTCTTCCGCTTCCAGGGTGTAATCCTGCATATGCGGAGCATCATCTACATCCGGGTTATAACGATAAACTGAGAATTCGAGTTTCATTGTCCTGTCTCCGCATTAATAAGTACGAATCTTCGGCGGGAACGCCGGACGCAGTTTCGGTTCCATATTGACGCTGCGACGCGTCATGGATTCCGACTCTGGCAGATACAGGGAATGGCACAGCCAGTTTTCGTCATCACGATCCGGGAAGTCAAAGCGGCTGTGTGCGCCACGACTTTCGGTACGGAAGTTTGCAGAAACTGCTGTTGCATAGGCAGTTTCCATCAGGTTATCCAGCTCCAGGCACTCAACGCGCTGAGTGTTGAACTCGCTGGAGGTATCATCCAAACGAGCGTTTTTCAGGCGTTCACGGATCGCTTTCAGTTGCTCAAGGCCTTTTGCCATCGCATCACCTTCACGGAATACCGAGAAGTTGTGCTGCATGCATTCCTGGAGTGCTTTGCGGATTTCCACAGGATCTTCGCCGTTACGGTTGCCGTTCCAGCGGTTAAGACGTTCGAGAGAAGCATCAATTTCTGCCTCAGTTGCATCATGCAGTACGCCCTGCTCGGCAATCGACTCTTGCAGATGCAGGCCCACTGCGCGGCCAAACACCACCAGGTCGAGCAGAGAGTTACCGCCAAGACGGTTTGCACCGTGTACGGAGACACACGCGATTTCCCCCACCGCAAACAAACCAGGAATGACCACATCTTCACCCTGCTCATTCACGGTCAATGCCTGACCAGTCACTTTGGTCGGAATACCGCCCATCATATAGTGACAAGTTGGGATAACCGGAATTGGTTCTTTAACCGGGTCAACGTGCGCGAAGGTACGAGACAGCTCCAGAATACCCGGCAGGCGGGACTCCAGAACCTCTTTACCCAGATGATCAAGTTTCAGTTTAGCGTGCGGGCCCCACGGGCCATCACAACCGCGGCCTTCACGGATTTCGATCATGATGGAACGCGCCACCACGTCACGACCCGCCAGGTCTTTCGCGTTCGGGGCATAACGCTCCATGAAGCGTTCACCGTGTTTGTTCAGCAGGTAGCCACCTTCACCACGACAGCCTTCTGTCACCAGAACACCCGCGCCGGCAATTCCGGTTGGGTGGAACTGCCACATCTCCATATCCTGCACCGGAACGCCAGCACGAATAGCCATGCCAACGCCATCACCCGTGTTGATGTGGGCGTTAGTGGTGGACTGATAAATACGGCCTGCACCACCGGTTGCCAGCACAGTTGCGCGGGCTTTGAAGTAAACCACTTCACCGGTTTCGATACACAGCGCAGTACACCCGACAACAGCACCATCGGCGTTTTTGACCAGATCCAGCGCGTACCACTCAGAGAAGATAGTGGTGTGGTTTTTCAGGTTCTGCTGGTACAGAGTGTGCAGCAGCGCGTGGCCGGTACGGTCAGCCGCTGCCGCAGTACGTGCCGCCTGCTCGCCGCCAAAGTTTTTTGACTGCCCGCCAAACGGACGCTGATAAATAGTGCCGTCATCAAGACGGGAGAACGGCAGCCCCATGTGGTCAAGCTCAAGAATCGCTTCCGGGCCTGTTTTACACATATATTCAATGGCGTCCTGGTCACCGATATAGTCGGAACCTTTTACCGTGTCATACATATGCCATTCCCAGTTATCGTCATGGGTATTACCGAGCGCAACAGTGATACCACCCTGTGCTGATACGGTATGGGAACGGGTTGGGAATACTTTAGAGAGCAGCGCACAGGTTTGGCCGCTCTGGGAAATTTGCAGCGCTGCGCGCATACCTGCGCCACCAGCACCAATAACAACAGCATCAAATTCTCTGACTGGCAGTTTCATCACACACCCCACACCACAACGAATCCATAAATAACGTAAACCACCAGGGCAACCACAATAACCAGTTGCAGTGGCAAACGAATTGCCAGTGGCTTAACGTAATCGGTCAACACCTGCCACATGCCAATCCAGGCATGAATAAGGATGGAGAACAGCGCCAGCAGGGTGAACACTTTGGTGAAGGCCGATCCGAAGAAACCACTCCAGATTTCCCACGTCAGGTCGCCGCTGGTCGCGAAGAAGCCGATCATGTAGATGATGTAAAGTGTGAGGACGATGGCGGTAGCGCGGACCAGAATGAAGTCATGTACGCCGTTGCGTCCTAATGCGGAGGCGTTGCTTACCATACGAGAACTCCTGCGAGAAGTGAAAGCACGACAGTGATCACAAATGAAATATTCGCTGAGCGTTTCCCTGCTTCGAAAGTCTCTTCCAGGTAACCAAAGTCCATCAGCATATGGCGAACACCTACCACAACGTGGTACGCCAGCGCAGTCAGAATGCCCCACATGATGAATTTCACGAAGAAGCTATTCATGATGGCAGAGGCCTGGAGGAATCCTTCAGGAGAAGAGAGGCTAGTCCCCAGCAACCACAGCAGAATGCCCACCGCCACAAATGTAATCACACCGGATACACGGTGGAGAATGGACGCTATTGCTGTTACAGGGAACCGGATCGTTTTGAGATCCAGATTGACAGGTCTTTGTTTTTTCACATTTCTTATCATGAATAACGCCCACATGCTGTTCTTATTATTCCATCCTCCGGGCTGCGATGCGGGTCAGACAGCGTTCCTTTTCTATAACTGCGCGTCATGCAAAACATTGCTTCCAAATGCTAAAACGACACGTTACAACGCTGGTTGGCTCGGGATTGCAGGGTGTTCCGGAGACCTGGCGGCAGTATAGGATGTTCACAAAATCATTACAATTAACCTACATACAGTTTGTCGGGTTTTATGCGGAACAGTGATCAGAGTCACGATAACAACATCTTTTTAAATTTTAATCATCTGATTTGACAAATGTTAAACAATATTGTTACAAACGTCAGCGGAAAAGGCATATAATGCGCAAAAGTTATGAGGTCTCTCTTTCACCTGACAATTAGTTATGTAACAGTGTGATGGTATTGACCGAAGTTATCAGGACAGTTATTAGTGATATACAGGTTTGAATAATTCGGACTGCGAAGACACTGATTTGCTGTTGTTTCTCTGATTTTTCATCCGTTTACCTGCAAGGCGCCATAGCTCTGTACCCTGGTTTCTCCTCGTGAGCTGAGCGGTAAGCCAAATAACAAACTGGTAACGGTGATTAACAGCTGAATGCAAATCCAAACACTGGTGTTTTAGCAGTCTTAAGCAATAAGGCGCTAAGGAGACCGTAAATGGCTGATACAAAGGCAAAGATCACCTTAAATGGTGACACTGCTGTTGAACTGGATGTGCTAAAAGGCACGCTCGGTCAAGATGTTATTGATATCCGTACGCTGGGTTCAAAAGGTGTATTTACCTTTGACCCAGGTTTCACCTCCACCGCATCTTGCGAATCCAAAATCACCTTCATTGACGGTGACGAAGGCATCCTGCTGCACCGCGGTTTCCCCATCGATCAGTTAGCCACTGAATCCAACTATCTGGAAGTGTGCTACATCCTGCTGAACGGTGAAAAACCGACGCAGGAACAATACGATGAGTTCAGAACGACCGTCACGCGCCACACTATGATTCATGAGCAGATTACCCGTCTGTTCCATGCATTCCGTCGTGACTCACATCCGATGGCCGTGATGTGTGGAATTACCGGTGCGCTGGCAGCGTTTTATCACGATTCTCTGGACGTGAATAACCAACGTCATCGTGATATCGCAGCATTCCGTCTGCTCTCCAAAATGCCAACCATGGCAGCGATGTGTTACAAGTACTCTATCGGCCAACCATTTGTTTACCCGCGTAACGACCTTTCCTACGCTGGAAACTTCCTGCGTATGATGTTCTCCACGCCGTGTGAAGAGTACGTCGTCAACCCTGTTTTGGAACGTGCAATGGACCGTATTCTGATCCTGCACGCCGACCATGAGCAAAACGCCTCGACCTCCACCGTCCGTACTGCAGGCTCCTCAGGCGCAAACCCGTTCGCCTGTATCGCCGCGGGTATCGCCTCCCTGTGGGGGCCAGCACACGGTGGCGCGAACGAAGCGGCACTGAAGATGCTGGAAGAGATCAGCTCCGTTGAGCACATTCCGGAATTCGTGCGTCGCGCGAAAGACAAGAATGACTCCTTCCGTCTGATGGGCTTTGGTCACCGTGTTTACAAAAACTATGACCCACGCGCCACTGTAATGCGTGAAACCTGCCACGAAGTACTGAAAGAGCTGGGCACAAAAGATGATCTGCTGGAAGTGGCGATGGAGCTGGAACATATCGCGCTGAACGACCCGTACTTCATCGAGAAGAAACTCTACCCGAACGTCGATTTCTACTCTGGCATTATTCTGAAAGCGATGGGCATTCCGTCATCCATGTTCACCGTCATCTTCGCGATGGCCCGAACTGTAGGCTGGATTGCGCACTGGAACGAAATGCACACCGACGGCATGAAAATCGCGCGTCCTCGTCAGCTGTATACCGGCTACGAACAGCGTGATTTCAAGTCTGATATCAAGCGCTAAAAGATGTTGGGTGTGGCCTGATGCCTCGCCCGCTCCTCTCCCGTGAGAGAGGGTGAAAACATTACAAACGGTAACCCTCGGGTTACCGTTTTGCTTTTACCTCGCCACCCGACTTTTTTATGTCTGACAATGTGGACACCAGTAAAATGGTCTTGATGAGAGCATTGTCTTTTCAATCATCCCGCCGCATCGCTCACACGCGTCGCCATCGCGATGAAACACCTTGAACCGGAACAATGCACCATGATGTTTATTGTCATCCACCACGCCTCGCGTGTTGTAGGACAAGCGCGGGATCGCCAGCAGTGCGCGAGACAGGGCATCAAGCTGGCCATCGCTAAGCTCAGAGGCTTTATGCTGCGCCGCCAGCCCCACTTCCCAGAGGATCTCCACGCGCAGATAGTTTCCCAGTCCGGCCAAAAATGCCTGATCGAGCAACAGACCCGAAAACTGTCTATTACGAAATTTTCGGGATAATAATCTGGCCTTAACATCACTCGCCGTCAGGCGTAAATCCAGTACATCCGGGCCCACTCGCTGAAGAAATGGGTGAGTAAGCAGTTGCTCCGGCGTTAACATCTCAATATCCGATGCACTGTAGAGCAGAATAGCTTTATCAGCCGTTTGCAACCTGACCCGCAATACCCGTGTAGTTTGTAAATGCTCACCTGCATTAACAACTCGCCAGACACCATAAAGCTGGTTATGGCTATATAACGTGAGGTTATGGGAAAAATGCGTGAGCAGCGCCTTGCCCCGCGTTTCAATATGAGTCACCGTCTGCCCGACTAATTCCGGTTCAAACGGTTTCAACTGAGGAAAAGCAAACCAGACATCCATCAGTGGCTTACCTTTTATCGCCGCCTCCAGGCTATCCGCAGCACGGCGGATCTCCGGACCTTCTGGCATCTCATTATCCTTTTTCGTTACTTTCAGGCGCTGATGAGAATGTGGTGTGCGGTGAATGCATCCCGCAATCGACGTGCAAACAGCAGCGCATGCTCACCATCACCGTGCAAACACACCGTTTCAGCCTGTACCTTTGCCTGGCCACCGTCAACGGTATTGACCCGGCCATCACGCACCATGTCCAGCGTCTGCGCCAGTGCCTGCTGTTCATCCGTAATCAATGCCCCCGGTTGCGTGCGGGGGACCAGACTACCGTCACGCAGATACCCTCTGTCGGCAAACACTTCTTGTCGGGTGGCTAATCCCAGACGCTGCCCCGCCCGGATAAGCTCACTTCCAGCCAGCCCAACCAGAATAAGGTGCGGATTGCAGTCCCGTACCGCACGGGCGATGGCGTCGGCCAGTTCAGGCTCCTTCGCCGCCTGGTTATAGAGCATGCCGTGAGGTTTCACATGACGCATCACGCCCTGCTGCGAATGGACAATCGCCGCCAGTGCGCCAATCTGATACAGCGTCTGGGCATAAACGGTCTCCGGAGGTAAATTCATTGCGGTTCGCCCAACGTTTTCCCTGTCCGGGAACCCCGGGTGCGCACCAATCGCCACCCCATTCCTGAGGGCCTCACGCACGCTCACCAGCATGGTTTGCGCATCGCCTGCATGAAAACCGCAGGCAATATTGACCGATGAGACCAGCGTCATCAGTTCAGCATCGACGTTTCCGCCCTCGCCGAGATCGGCATTTAAGTCAATCTTTACCATCGAGTCGCCATGCCAGTTGTTCTAGGTAGCGCTGCTGGTCCTGCCGCGCTTTTAGCGCCTCTTCCAGCGAACACTGCACAAAGTGAATCGGTTGTCCCAAGGGAATTTGCGCCAGATGGTAACGATCCGCTTCAATAATGCAGGCAATACGCGGATAGCCACCGGTCGTCTGGGCATCATTCATCAGTACGATAGGTTGCCCGTTGTGTGGAACCTGCACCACGCCCGGCAACAAGCCGTGCGATACCAGTTCTCTGTCGGTTGTTCGCACCAGAGGTTGTCCCTGCAACCGATATCCCATGCGGTTACTTTGCGGGCTGATGTGCCACGGAGAACGCCAGAAACTCTCCTGGGAAACCTCGTCGAATTCCTGATACTCAGGCCCCGGTAAAGCACGGATACGGTTTCCCCAGAGCAGTTGCTTCACACCCTGAGTGGTCGAAAAATGGCGTGAAGAGGGATGAACGGCAAGACAGTCGCCGTCACGCAACAACCGTCCCTCGTGCCCGCCAATCCCTGCTTTCGTGTCGGTGCTGGACGATCCCATAACGTCAGGGACATCAATTCCTCCGGCGACAGCCAGGTAGCTACGAACGCCATGTCGTGGCCGTTTAAGGCTTAACTGTTGACCGGCTTTCGCGCGCAAACGCCAGCCCGTCCAGACCGCTTTTCCATCCAGCGTGGCTTCACAGCCTGCTCCGGTCAGAGCAAACCAGGTCTCCTGGCTGAACTCGATAATACATTGTCCGAGTGTGATCTCCAGAGCGGCTGAATTTGCAGGATTCCCCACCAGCACATTCGCAATCTCAACCGCAGGTCGATCAAGTGCACCGCAGTAACTCACCCCGGCCTGGCGCAAGCCAAACCGCCCGGCATCCTGGACGGAGGTATATAAACCTGCACGGATAAGCTTCAACATACCCCCTCCTTTTGCGGGATAAAGCGCAAAGTATCGCCCGGTTGAAGCAGAATGGGCGAGTCGCGTCCGGGTTCAAACAGCGGGACGGAGGTGTGTCCGATAAGCTGCCAGCCCCCCGGAGAGGCAAGTGGATAGATGCCGGTTTGCCCCCCCCCAATAGCGACAGTGCCCGCCGGGACGCTCACGCGAGGTTCAGCCCGACGTGGCGTATGCAGCTCTGGCGACAGGCCCCCAAGATAGGGAAAACCTGGCTGGAACCCCACAAACCAGACAACGTAATCCACCGAAGCATGACGCTCCACAACCTGCTTTTCCGTTAAACTACAGTGTTGCGCCACAACGGATAAATCAGGCCCCCCCCTACCGCCATAGACAACCGGAATATCAATTGCCCGGGAATCTGGCTCCAGGGCTTCACTCTCCTCCCACCAGCGTTGTAAACGCTCGATAGCATCCAGCGCCAGCGAATGTGGATTGCGAAGCACCACCGTGATGTTATTCATGCCCGGAATGGCTTCCACCACTTCCGGGATATCTGCCAGTCGCTGGGTCAGCCGCCAGATACGCTTTTGCGTCGCCAACGTAACCGGAGGTTCAAGTTCAAGAACCACCGCTGTTTCACCGAGTAGATAACAACGCGCTCGCTGCACTTAAGCACCTCTCATCAGGCAGGGTTGGGAATATCAACAAAGGTGACATCCAGATCGGTATTCTCTGTCAGCCACTCGCTCAAGGCGCGAATACCGCCGCGCTCTGTCGCGTGGTGACCTGCGGCATAAAAATGAAGCCCCTGTTCACGGGCAGAGTGAATGGTTTGCTCAGACACTTCACCTGTAATAAACGCATCAACGCCAAAACGGGCCGCACTATCAATAAAGCCTTGTCCACCGCCGGTACACCAGGCGATACGTTTTACGGTATCCGGCCCGGTATCACCGCTCCACAGAGGGCGACGCCCCAGACGCGCTTCGATCCAGGACGCCAGCTCCAGTCCCGGTACAGGCATGGACAACTCACCCCACGGCACAAGCGGTTCAATTTCACCCATCACCGTTATGCCCAGCAACGCCGCCAGTTGCACGTTATTGCCCAACTCCGGGTGCGCATCCAGTGGCAAATGCCAGCCATACAGGTTGATGTCATTTGCCAGCAGTGTTTTCAGACGGTTGCGCTTCATGCCACGGATAATCGGCGACTCATTTTTCCAGAAATAACCGTGGTGAACGATAACCGCATCCGCCTGCTGGCGAACGGCTTCATCCAGCAACGCCTGGCTTGCCGTCACACCAGTCACAATTTTCTGCACCGTTTCACGCCCTTCGACCTGCAAACCATTCGGCCCGTAATCGCTGAAGGAGGCGCTGTTGAGTTTTTCGTTAATCAGGCTTTCCAGTTCACTGTTTTTCATCATCAGTCTCTTAAGCTTTGCGGGCGACTTCATACGCCGCCAGCGTGGCGACTCGCGCCTGTTTATGGTCAACGATGGGACGAGGATAATCGAGCGTTATGCCTTGTTTATCCGCCCACACCCAGGGTTCATGAATCGCCTTTGCGGGAACATCAGACAACGCTGGCAGCCAGCGACGAATAAATTCACCATCGGCGTCAAACCGCTGTCCCTGAGTCGTTGGGTTAAAAATGCGAAAATAAGGCGCGGCATCGGTTCCGGTTGAGGCCGCCCATTGCCAGCCGCCGTTATTCGCGGCGAAGTCACCATCGATCAACTGAGACATAAAATAGCGCTCACCCGCACGCCAGTCGATAAGCAGATCTTTCACCAGAAAACTGGCCGTAATCATTCGCAGGCGGTTGTGCATCCATCCGGTTTCATTGAGCTGACGCATGGCTGCATCGACAATGGGATATCCCGTCAATCCGTTTTGCCAGGCCTGTAATTTCTCGTCATTCGGCTGCCATTTTACGTTTTCAGTCCAGCGAATGAAGGGACGATGTTTACATAGATCAGGATGATAGGTCATCAGATGACGGTAGAACTCCCGCCAGATAAGCTCATTCAACCACACCGATCCAGGCCCGCCGTCCAGTGCCTGGGGTTGTTCCGCCAGAAGTCGATGCAAACACTGGCGCGGAGAGAGTGCGCCCAGCGCTAAACAGGCTGACAGGCGGCTGGTTCCTTCAACTGAGGGCAGGTCCCTGCGCGTACCGTATTCCGCCGCGCCCTGTTTGCAAAAATGGCGCAATTGCGCAATGGCTGCCTTCTCATTCGCAGGAAACAGCGCGTCGTCAAACGCCTTTTGAGGATAGTTAAACGCCAGATCAGGTAAATCCGTTAACACCTCTCCCCGGACGGCAGGCGCGGTTACACATTCCGGCAACGCCTCTTTCAGGCGCTTGATAAAGGCATTCTTGAACGGCGTAAAGACTTTATACATCTCATGGTTGCCAGTCATCACGCTACCTGGCGGCAGTATAACGCTGTCATCAAATCCCTGACACACAACATCTTTTACGAGGCTTTCAAGCTGGCGATCCCGCTGCTGCTCATTAAATTCGTACTGGTAATTGTAGAAAAGATGGGTGACATCGTGCTGCTGACAAATTTCCCGCACCGTCTGGAGCTGTGCAGAAAAGTCCACCACCTCTTTACAAATCAGTGGGATGCCTTTTTCCGCGAGCGAATGTTGCAAACCATTCAGATGCGACGCTAAACAGGCAGCTTGCCGCGGCGCCATGCTGTGTTGTTGCCACTGTCCAGGTGTGGCGATAAACAGGGCCAGCACGCTGGCATGTTGAGAGCGGCAGGCAGCCGCCAGCGCGATGTTGTCATGTACGCGCATATCCGCGCGAAACCAAACCAGATGGGTGGGCATAAAACTCCAGGCAAATATCCATTATGTCCGTAAGGCCATGCGACCAAAGAGAAAAGGAGGCACGCATTGAACTACTTTGCCATGAAGTGTAGACGCGATGAAATAAAAAAGGCCGCCGGGAGCGGCCTTAACGGTGAGAAGTCGATGGATACAACCCCGGGAGGATGCATGAAAGCCTGCCCAACGGTTCACTGTTCCCGGAAACAAAAAACCGCCACATTGCTGTAGGCGGTTTCTTATTGCTGTGCGTCGTCGTCTCAGTAGAAATCGCAGGTCGCTTTTTCAGCCTGATCCATCCATACCGGTTTCTCGCTGGTTTTCGCCCAGACGCGGTGCAGATAGCTATAAAAACGTGCACGATCTTTCCAGAAAAGCATCACCGGCAGGGCCAGCACACCAGCCACCACGGCGAAAGTACGACGCATAAAAATGATATGAGCCGGATACTCTTTATAAAGATCCATATTTTCTCCCCTATAGTTGGCCGGAAACGTCATCCGGAAAATTCAAATTCTGTGACCTGGCTAAAATAATATCGCTTTGTTTGTAATTTTACTACTCATCCGACCACTTATTTTCATCCATTTAGTGAATATTTACATTCACCCTGTAATTAAGTTACACAAAAGTTAACAGAATACTTATCAATAGTTAAATTGTGGCTTTTGCCATTTTTATACTTTTTTTACACCCCTCCTCCTGATTTTTGCGAAATCTTTGCGCCATAAATCCTACCGTTAGCACAAATACAAACGTCACCTGGAGGTGGATTGTGAGTGCAGGTCTGATTGCCGGCATCGTGCTGGTTTTCCTGTTATTGGGTTATCTGGTCTACGCCCTGATCAATGCGGAGGCATTCTGATGGCAGCTCAGGCGTTTTTACTGATTGCCAGTTTTTTGCTGGTCCTTTTTGCGCTCGCCAGACCACTCGGAACCGTGCTGGCGCGGATGATCAACAACGTGGCATTACCGGTCGCAGGAACGATAGAAAAAGGGGTATGGCGCATACTGGGGGTCAACGAGCAGGAGATGAACTGGCGACAGTATCTGCTCGCCATCCTGCTGTTAAACATCGTGGGTTTGTTCGCGCTGTTTACCATGTTGATGTTACAAGGCATTCTGCCTCTGAATCCGCAACAGTTACCGGGTTTATCCTGGCATCTGGCGCTGAACACAGCGGTCAGTTTTGTCAGTAACACCAACTGGCAATCGTATGCCGGTGAAACCACGCTGAGCTATTTCAGCCAGATGGCAGGCCTTACCGTGCAGAACTTCCTTTCTGCGGCCACCGGGATTGCAGTAATTTTTGCGCTGACACGCGCCTTTGCCCGCCAGAATATCAGCACACTCGGTAACGCCTGGGTCGACCTGACACGCATTACCTTGTGGGTTCTGCTCCCTCTTTCACTCATCATTGCGGTGTTCTTTATCCAGCAAGGCACACTACAAAACGTCCTCCCTTACATGCCATACACCTCGCTCGAAGGGGCAAAACAGCTCCTGCCAATGGGTCCGGTGGCGTCACAGGAAGCGATCAAGATGCTGGGGACAAACGGTGGCGGGTTCTTCAACGCCAACTCTTCCCACCCCTTTGAAAACCCCACGGCGCTGACCAACGTTGTGCAGATGCTGGCGATCTTCCTGATCCCTGCCGCATTGTGCTTCGCCTTTGGTGATGTTGTTAACGATCGTCGCCAGGGACGCACTCTTCTCTGGGCAATGACCCTCATTTTCATTGTGTGTGCCGCACTGGTGATGTGGGCGGAATGGCACGGTAATCCGCATTTCATGCAGTTGGGTGCAGACAGCAACATCAACATGGAAGGGAAAGAGAGCCGTTTCGGCATTCTGACCAGCAGCCTTTATGCCGTGGTCACCACGGCGGCGTCTTGTGGCGCAGTTAACGCGATGCACGATTCCTTTACCGCGCTGGGCGGAATGATCCCGTTGTGGCTGATGCAAATTG
Organism: Lelliottia sp. RWM.1; assembly: GCF_016859735.1. Taxonomy (NCBI): domain Bacteria; kingdom Pseudomonadati; phylum Pseudomonadota; class Gammaproteobacteria; order Enterobacterales; family Enterobacteriaceae; genus Lelliottia; species Lelliottia sp. RWM.1. The sequence goes on from NZ_WLVC01000042.1 coordinate 29,290, forward strand.
GCGAAGTGGTGTTTGGCGGTGTGGGTTCAGGGCTATACGGCATGCTGCTGTTTGTTCTGCTGGCGGTCTTTATCGCCGGGCTGATGATTGGCCGTACGCCGGAGTATCTGGGCAAGAAAATTGACGTCCGCGAAATGAAATTAACCGCACTGGCGATTCTGGTTACGCCTGCGTTGGTTCTGCTGGGCACTGCACTGGCGCTGATGACCGATGCCGGACGCAGCGGCATCTTCAATCCGGGGATCCACGGTTTCAGCGAAGTGCTGTACGCCGTCTCTTCTGCGGCGAACAACAACGGCAGTGCTTTTGCCGGCTTAAGTGCGAACTCACCGTTCTGGAACTGCCTGCTGGCATTTTGCATGTTCGTGGGGCGTTTTGGGGTCATTGTGCCGGTCATGGCTATCGCAGGCTCGCTGGTGAATAAAAAAATACAACCCGCCACAACCGGAACCTTACCCACCCACGGCGCACTGTTTATTGGCCTGTTGATTGGCACAGTACTGCTGGTCGGTGCGTTGACCTTTATCCCCGCCCTCGCATTAGGCCCGGTCGCGGAATATCTCTCTTTACGCTGATTTTGCGGAGACATTGTCATGAGTCGTAAACAACTGGCCCTGTTCGAACCGTCGTTAGTTCGTCAGGCGCTAATGGATGCGGTGAAAAAATTAAGCCCGCGTGTGCAGTGGCACAACCCGGTGATGTTTATCGTCTGGATAGGTAGCCTGCTCACCACGGCGCTGGCGATTGCGATGGGAACAGGCCATCTTGCAGGCAATACGCTGTTTACCGGAGCAATCAGCCTGTGGCTATGGTTCACCGTTCTGTTCGCAAACTTCGCCGAAGCGCTGGCCGAAGGCCGCAGCAAGGCACAGGCTAATAGCCTGAAAGGCGTTAAAAAGACCGCGTTTGCGCGCAAATTACGTGAGCCCAAATATGGCGCTCAAGTGGACCACGTTCCGTCAGATGAACTGCGTAAAGGTGATGTTGTATTGGTCGAGGCCGGTGACATTATTCCTTGCGACGGTGAAGTCATTGAAGGGGGTGCATCGGTAGACGAAAGCGCCATCACCGGGGAGTCCGCGCCGGTGATCCGCGAGTCTGGTGGTGATTTTGCCTCCGTGACAGGCGGGACGCGTATTCTCTCTGACTGGCTGGTGATCCAGTGCAGTGTGAACCCTGGCGAAACGTTCCTCGACCGCATGATCGCCATGGTCGAAGGGGCTCAGCGTCGTAAAACGCCGAACGAAATTGCGCTGACGATTTTGCTGGTCGCCCTGACCATCGTCTTCCTGCTGGCAACCGCCACTCTGTGGCCTTTCTCGGCGTATGGCGGTACAGCGGTAAGCATCACTGTTCTGGTCGCCCTGCTGGTTTGCCTGATCCCAACCACTATCGGGGGTCTGCTCTCAGCGATTGGCGTTGCCGGAATGAGCCGCATGTTGGGTGCAAACGTAATCGCCACCAGCGGACGAGCCGTCGAAGCGGCTGGTGACGTGGACGTACTGCTGCTGGATAAAACCGGGACCATCACACTCGGTAACCGCCAGGCATCGGATTTCTTACCCGCGCCAGGCATCGATGAAAAAACGCTGGCTGACGCCGCGCAGCTCTCGTCTCTGGCGGATGAAACACCAGAAGGCCGTAGCATTGTGATTCTGGCAAAACAGCGCTTCAACCTGCGCCAGCGTGACGTACAGAGTCTTCATGCCACCTTTGTTCCGTTCACGGCACAAACTCGCATGAGCGGCATTAATATTCAGGATCGGATGATCCGCAAAGGCTCCGTTGATGCCATCCGCCGTCATATTGAAGCCAATGAGGGTCACTTCCCGCCAGAAGTAGACAAACTGGTCGAGAATGTCGCTCGCCAGGGCGCAACTCCACTGGTCGTGGCAGAAGGGGCTAAAGTACTGGGGGTTATTGCCCTGAAAGACATCGTCAAAGGCGGGATCAAAGAGCGTTTTGCCCAGCTACGCAAAATGGGGATCAAAACGGTGATGATCACCGGAGACAACCGCCTGACGGCAGCTGCGATTGCCGCTGAAGCCGGTGTGGATGATTTCCTGTCAGAAGCCACGCCGGAGGCCAAACTGGCGCTTATTCGTCAGTATCAGGCTGAGGGCCGTCTGGTGGCGATGACTGGCGACGGTACAAACGACGCCCCGGCTTTGGCACAAGCAGACGTTGCGGTGGCCATGAACTCCGGTACGCAGGCGGCAAAAGAGGCGGGGAACATGGTCGATCTCGACTCCAACCCAACCAAGCTGATCGAAGTGGTCCATATCGGTAAACAGATGCTGATGACGCGTGGTTCACTCACCACCTTCAGCATTGCCAACGACGTGGCGAAATATTTCGCCATTATTCCGGCAGCCTTTGCCGCGACCTATCCGCAGCTGAATGCGTTGAACGTTATGCACCTGCACTCCCCTGCCTCTGCCATTCTCAGTGCAGTGATTTTTAACGCCCTGATCATTGTGTTTCTGATCCCGCTGGCACTGAAAGGGGTGAGTTACAAACCGCTGACCGCTGCCGCCATGTTGCGTCGCAATCTGTGGATTTATGGGCTGGGCGGGCTATTGGTTCCCTTTATCGGGATCAAGGTTATCGACCTGCTGCTCACACTGTTTGGGCTGGTTTAAAAGGTGAATCAAATGACTATGTTACGCCCCGCTATACTTCTGTTTATTCTGCTGTCCCTGATCACCGGCGGGCTTTATCCACTGGTGACCACTGCTCTTGGGCAATGGTGGTTTACGGACCAGGCCAACGGTTCGCTTATTATTCAGGAGGGAGAAAACCGGGGCTCGCGCCTGATTGGTCAGAACTTTACGGATGCCCGTTACTTCCAGGGACGTCCTTCCGCCACTGCGGAAAGCCCGTATAATCCGATGGCGTCCGGTGGCAGTAACCTGGCAGGCAGCAACCCGGATCTGGATAAAGCGGTAACGGAACGCATCACCGCCTTGCACGCTGCAAACCCTCAGGCCAGCCGTGACGTGCCCGTTGAACTGGTCACAACTTCCGCCAGCGGGCTGGATTATAGCCTGACGCCGGAGTCCGTTGCCTGGCAAATTCCGCGTGTGGCCGCAGCACGCCAGTTAAGCACCGAACAGGTCAGTAAACTGGTGGCTGAACACACGCAAAAACCACTGGTCAGCTTCCTTGGCATGCCGGTCGTGAACATTGTTGAGCTTAATCTGGCGCTGGATGCGCTAAGGAAAAACTAAATGACTGACGAGCCCATGCGCCCGGACCCGGACAGGTTGCTCGAACAAACTGCCGAGGCCCACCGCGGCAAACTGAAAATTTTCTTCGGCGCCTGTGCAGGCGTCGGGAAAACCTTCGCCATGCTGACGGAAGCACAGCGCTTACGGGCGCAGGGGCTCGATATTCTTATCGGCGTCGTGGAAACTCACGGTCGCAAAGAGACGGCAGCATTGTTGACCGGGCTGGCAACCCAGCCTCCCCGGCGTATCAGCCACCGTGGAAGGCTCGTGACCGAATTCGATCTCGATGCCGCCCTCGCCCGCCGCCCTGCCCTTATCCTGATGGACGAACTGGCGCACAGTAACGCGCCGGGTTCACGCCATCCAAAGCGCTGGCAGGATGTTGAAGAGCTTCTTGAAGCCGGAATCGACGTCTTTACCACCGTCAACGTTCAACATCTGGAAAGCCTGAACGATGTGGTCAGCGGCGTGACCGGCATCCAGGTACGGGAAACGGTTCCCGATCCATTTTTCGATTCCGCCGATGAAGTGGTGCTGGTCGACCTGCCGCCGGACGATCTGCGCCAGCGTCTGCACGAAGGGAAAGTCTATATTTCTGGTCAGGCGGAGCGCGCCATCGAGCATTTCTTCCGCAAAGGCAATTTGATTGCCCTGCGAGAACTGGCGCTGCGCCGGACCGCTGATCGGGTTGACGACCAGATGCGCGCCTGGCGCGATCTGCAAGGGCAAGAGCGAGTCTGGCATACGCGGGATGCCATCCTGCTGTGCATTGGTCACGGCAGTGGCAATGAGAAGCTGATCCGCACCGCCGCGCGACTCGCGGCAAAATTTGGTAGCGTCTGGCACGCGGTCTATGTCGAAACACCCCAGCTGCACGCCCTGCCTGAAAATCAGCGTCGTGCGATCCTCGGCTCACTGCGGCTGGCACAGGAGCTGGGCGCAGAAACGGCCACCCTTTCCGATCCGGCAGAAGATAAAGCCATCCTGCGCTACGCGCGTGAACACAATCTGGGCAAGATTGTCATTGGCAGACGCCACCACCGCCGCTGGTTTAGCCGGGAATCTTTTGCCGATAAGCTGGCCCGGCGTGCGCCTGACCTGGATCTGGTGATCGTTGCACTGGACGACAAACCTACGCCCCTGCTCAGTCGCCAGCCAGATGCCCGCACGTTTAGCGAGAAATGGCGAATTCAGCTCCGTGGCTGCCTGGTCGCCGTCATACTTTGCGCGCTGATCACCGTGATCGCCAGCCAGTGGCTGATTGCTTTCGATGCTGCCAACCTGGTGATGATCTACCTGCTGGGCGTTGTGGTCGTGGCGCTGTTTTACGGGCGCTGGCCTTCTGTCCTGGCCACTGTCATTAACGTGGTCAGCTTCGATCTCTTTTTTATCGCCCCACGCGGTACGCTTGCCGTTTCCGACGTGCAGTACATTCTCACTTTCGGCGTGATGCTCACCGTCGGATTGGTGATTGGGAACCTGACGGCAGGGGTCCGTTACCAGGCGCGTATTGCCCGCTACCGTGAGCAGCGTACGCGGCATTTATACGAAATGTCCAAATCGCTGGCTGTTGGTCGTACCCCGCTGGATATTGTCCAGACCAGCGAACAATTTATCCGCTCCACGTTCCACGCCAGCAACCTGATTTTACTGCCTGATGAACACGGGAAACTGCGCCCGCTAACGTCCGCCTGCGGCATGACGCCCTGGGATGAAGCCATCGCGCGCTGGAGTTTCGACAAGAGTTTACCTGCCGGCGCCGGGACGGACACGCTCCCGGGCGTGCCTTATCAAATTCTGCCTCTGCGCAGTGCGGATAAAAATCAGGGACTGGTGATTGTTGAGCCGGCCAACCTTCGTCAACTGATGATCCCTGAGCAGCAACGCCTGCTGGAGACATTCACTTTGCTGGTGGCAAATGCCCTTGAACGACTTGCGCTCACCGCCAGCGAAGAGCAGGCTCGGCTGGCCAGCGAGCGGGAGAGTATTCGTAACTCCCTGTTGGCCGCACTGTCTCACGATTTGCGTACCCCGCTTACGGTGCTGTTTGGTCAGTCTGAGATCCTGACGCTGGATCTTGCCGCCGAAGGTTCACGCCACGCTCTTCAGGCCAGCGAAATCCGCCAGCATGTACTGAACACCACCAGGCTTGTGAATAATCTTCTGGATATGGCGCGCATTCAGTCAGGAGGTTTTAACCTGAAAAAAGAGTGGCTTACTCTTGAAGAAGTGGTGGGCAGTGCCTTAAAGATGCTGGAGCCGGGTCTGGGTGGCCGTCACATTGATTTGAGCATGCCGGAACCCCTCACCCTGATTCATGTCGATGGACCACTGTTTGAACGCGTCCTGATCAATCTGCTGGAAAATGCCGCCAAATATGCAGGCGCAAAAGCGCAAATTGGGATTAACGCCACGGTGGAAGAACAGGCTCTGCACCTGGATGTCTGGGATACGGGGCCAGGTATACCCGGAGGACAGGAACAGGCCATCTTCGAAAAGTTCGCCCGGGGTAATAAAGAGTCGGCTATACCCGGTGTTGGGCTTGGTCTGGCGATTTGTCAGGCCATTATCGACGTGCATGGCGGGACGATCTCCGCCGAGAACCGCCCGGAAGGGGGAGCACGTTTTTGTGTTACACTTCCACTGGATACCCCGCCAGAACTTGATGAATTACCAGAGGATTTGTGATTAGCGTACTGATTGTTGAAGATGAACTCGCCATTAGTCGCTTTCTGCGCGCTGCGCTGGAAAGCGATGGTTTGCGTGTTCATGATGCCGCTACGCTGCAACGTGGTCTGATCGAAGCGGCTACGCGCAAGCCGGACCTGGTGATCCTCGATCTGGGACTACCCGATGGCGATGGCATCGATTTTATTCGTGAAGTGCGCCAGTGGAGCCAGATGCCCATCCTGGTTTTGTCTGCACGTACTGAAGAGACAGACAAAATCGCCGCGCTGGATGCAGGTGCTGACGACTACCTGATTAAACCTTTTGGCATCGGAGAGTTACAGGCGCGTCTGCGCGTGGCACTTCGTCGTCACAGTACAGCCACCCCCTCTGATCCGGTGTATACCTTCTCCAACATCCAGGTTGACCTTGCCGCACGGCGTATTCTTCGCGGCGAAGAGGAGATCCATCTCACCCCGATTGAGTTTCGCCTTCTGGCTATCCTGCTTAACAACCACGGTAAAGTCCTCACGCAACGCCAGCTCTTAAACCAGGTCTGGGGACCCAATGCTGTTGAACATAGTCACTATTTACGCATTTATATGGGACACCTTCGCCAGAAACTTGAAGTCGATCCCGCACGCCCTCGCCATTTATTAACTGAAACCGGTATCGGTTATCGGTTTATGATCTGAATAACTATTCAATTTAATTCAAATAATAAACAAAAAACTCCCTTTTATATTTTTATAAATAAATAAAAGTGTATTTTTGTTTATTTAAATCATAATTAAACAACATTAAAACCATTCATTAACATAACACTCACAAAACAGCATGTTGATCTGAGATATTCATCAAAAACGAATATTTATTTCTGATTTGATCGATTAATGTTGATCACCTTCACAGTTTACAGCCTTTTCCTGGATAAAATGACCATGCTTTCAATTACTGAAAGGAAAATAAGCATGGAAAACAATAATCGTTTAATGCCCCATATAAGGCGGACAACTCATATCATGATGTTTGCCCACCGTAACTGCTTCGACTTTCATCTCTTCAATGCCCGGTAGTCCTTCGACTTCTGGTGCGCTTGCTTACAGGTTGCTTTAAAAAAGCTTACTTTACAGGTAACTACCTGTGAACCTGTGCATCTATTCCTCTTGATCCAGACACATCCGTAGCCGGACGGACTGGATTTAATTCTGCAAAAAGCAATTAACTGATTATTTATCAGCGGCCAGACTTTGCTTTTTTTTCCGGAAAATATCGATTTCTTTATTGCAAGAAATCGAGGGACCCATATTGTCTAAAATAAAGAGATAAAGATGAAAACCTTAAAAATTGCAGCCAGCCGTGCATGCCCCGATTGCTTTACCACTCGCCGTGAGATGGTAGACGTAAGTTCCTCTGATTATATTGATGTCGCCGCCGTTGTTCTGGCCGTCAGTGATATTTTCAGCGGTGCGATAGAAGAAATAGAAGCAACGGGATTCGGTATTCCTGTATTTATTGCGACACATAAAGAAGAGATTGTTCCGGCAGAATATCTGTCGCGTATTCATGGCGTTTTTGAATGTTCTGACACCAGCAATGATTTCTACGGACGTCAACTGGAGGCCGCTGCGCAGAAGTACGAAACCCAGTTGCGTCCGCCGTTCTTCCGCGCACTGGTCGATTACGTTAAGCAAGGCAATAGCGCATTCGACTGCCCAGGGCATCAGGGGGGGCAGTTCTTCCGCCGCCACCCTGCCGGTAATCAGTTTGTCGATTTCTTTGGCGAGACATTGTTCCGCTCAGATCTGTGTAACGCCGATGTAGCAATGGGCGACCTGCTGATTCACGAAGGCGCACCATGTATTGCCCAGCAACACGCAGCAAAAGTCTTCAACGCAGATAAAACCTACTTCGTTCTGAATGGTACGTCCTCCTCAAACAAAGTGGTGCTTAATGCCCTGCTGACCCCCGGTGATTTGGTCCTGTTCGATCGTAACAACCACAAATCCAACCACCACGGCGCACTGTTACAAGCCGGCGCGACACCGGTCTACCTGGAAACTGCGCGTAACCCGTACGGCTTTATCGGCGGTATTGACGCACACTGCTTCGAGGAGAGTTATCTGCGCGAGCAGGTATCAGAAGTGGCTCCAGGCCGCGCTCGTGACGAACGTCCGTTCCGTCTGGCAGTGATCCAACTGGGCACATATGACGGTACAATTTATAACGCCCGCCAGGTCGTGGATAAAATCGGCCATCTGTGTGATTACATCCTGTTTGACTCTGCATGGGTGGGTTACGAGCAGTTTATTCCGATGATGGCTGACTGTTCGCCACTGCTGCTGGAACTGAACGAGAATGACCCCGGTATTCTGGTCACTCAATCCGTACATAAACAGCAGGCAGGGTTCTCACAAACCTCGCAGATCCACAAAAAAGACCGCCACATTAAAGGCCAGCAGCGTTATGTCCCGCATAAACGTCTTAACAACGCCTTTATGATGCATGCCTCCACCAGCCCGTTTTATCCGCTGTTTGCCGCGCTTGATATTAACGCCCGTATGCATGAGGGACAAAGCGGCCGCAACATGTGGATGGACTGCGTAGTGAACGGCATCGAAGCGCGTAAACTGATTCTGCAAAACTGTCAGTTTATTCGCCCGTTTGTTCCTGAAACTGTGGATGAGCGCCCGTGGGAAAGCTGGGATACCGCAGATATTGCTTCTGACCTGCGCTTTTTCCACTTTGTGCCAGGTGAACGCTGGCACGCCTTCGACGGTTACGCTGAGCATCAGTATTTTATCGACCCGTGCAAATTGCTGCTGACCACACCAGGCATCAATGCCCGTACGGGTGAGTACGAGGATTTCGGCGTTCCCGCCACCATTCTCGCTAACTTCCTGCGAGAAAATGGCATTGTTCCGGAAAAATGCGATCTCAACTCGATCCTGTTCCTGCTAACCCCGGCAGAAGACATGGGCAAACTGCAGCAACTTGTCGCCCAGTTAGTACGCTTTGAAAAACTGCTCCAGACCGATGCTCCACTCAAAGAGGTACTGCCGTCTATTTGTAAACAGCATCCGGAACGCTATGCAGACTACACCCTGCGTCAGATATGCCAGGAAATGCACAACCTCTATGCCCGCCATAACGTGAAACAGCTGCAAAAAGAGATGTTCCGTAAATCACATTTCCCGCGCGTGATGATGAACCCACAGGAGGCGAACTATGCCTATCTGCGTGGTGAGGTAGAACTGGTTTCTCTGCGTGATGCGGAAGGTCGCATCGCAGCCGAAGGCGCTCTCCCTTACCCACCGGGCGTGCTGTGCGTTGTCCCAGGTGAAATCTGGGGGGGGTCCGTACTGCGTTATTTCACTGCACTTGAAGAGGGGATCAATCTTCTGCCCGGCTTCGCACCTGAGTTGCAGGGCGTGTATGTCGAAGAGTGCGACGGACGGAAACAGGTTCGCTGTTACGTCATCAAACAACCTGCCGCTCAGCTATCGCTGCTGAAAGGAGAAAAAATATGAGTAAGTCCAACAAAATGGGCGTCGTGCAGCTCACGATCCTCACCATGGTAAACATGATGGGATCAGGCATAATCATGCTGCCGACCAAGCTCGCGGAAGTGGGTACGATCTCTATTATCTCCTGGTTAGTGACTGCCGTAGGTTCGATGGCGCTCGCATGGGCCTTTGCCAAATGTGGCATGTTCAGCCGGAAGTCTGGTGGGATGGGCGGTTATGCGGAGTACGCATTCGGTAAGTCAGGCAACTTTATGGCCAACTATACCTATGGCGTCTCCCTCCTGATTGCCAACGTAGCCATTGCCATTTCAGCCGTCGGCTACGGTACGGAGCTGTTTGGTGCGACGCTAAGCCCGGTGCAGATTGGGCTGGCGACCATCGGCGTGCTGTGGATCTGCACCGTTGCAAACTTCGGTGGTGCGCGGATAACCGGACAGCTCAGCAGCATCACCGTCTGGGGGGTAATCATCCCGGTTGTGGGGCTGTGTATCATCGGCTGGTTCTGGTTTAGCCCAACGCTGTACGCAAACTCCTGGAACCCACATCATGTGCCGTTCTTTACTGCTGTCGGCTCTTCCATCGCCATGACGCTGTGGGCCTTCCTCGGTCTGGAATCTGCCTGTGCGAATGCTGAAGTGGTAGAAAATCCGGAAAAAAACGTCCCGATTGCGGTACTGGGCGGGACCCTGGGCGCAGCGGTGATCTATATCGTTTCGACCAACGTGATTGCCGGGATTGTACCAAACGCGGATTTAGCCAACTCTACCGCACCGTTTGGCGTGGCCTTCGCACAGATGTTTACTCCGGAAGTTGGGAAAGTGATCATGGGTCTGATGGTAATGTCATGCTGCGGTTCACTTCTCGGCTGGCAATTCACCATCGCCCAGGTGTTTAAATCATCGGCTGACGAAGGTTACTTCCCGAAAATTTTCTCCCGCGTCACCAAATCCGACGCTCCGGTGCAGGGCATGCTGGCGATTGTCATTTTCCAGAGTGGTCTGTCCTTGATGACCATAAGCCCGTCACTCAATAGCCAGTTCAACGTACTGGTGAATCTGGCGGTAGTGACCAACATCATTCCGTATATTCTGTCGATGGCGGCACTGGTGATCATTCAGAAAGTGGCGAAAGTCGAACTAGGCAAAGCAAGAGCCGCAAACGCCGTGGCGCTGATTGGGGCCATCTACAGCTTCTATGCGCTTTACTCTTCCGGCCAGGAAGCGATGCTCTATGGAGCCATGGTGACCTTTATGGGCTGGACGCTCTACGGTCTGGTATCACCGAGGTTTGAGCTGAAAAATAAACACGGTTAAATCGGGACACAAAAAAGCCCGGTGGCGCTAACGCTTACCGGGCCCAGGAGGTCTTAACGCAAAACGGCAACCCACGGGTTAATGCTGGTCACTTAAGGTGACCAGCAACCTTTTTATCCGGATATTTTCTGGTCTTTACCCTGAGTTCCCGC
>NZ_WLVC01000043.1:0-38784 GCF_016859735.1 Lelliottia sp. RWM.1
CCTGTTAGGGCGTGGCTGGTAAGAGAGCCTTACAGGCGCATCAGAAAAACCTCCGGCTATGCCGGAGGATATTTATTTAGATAACGGTGGGAACTTTTTTAAATGGCTTACATACCGCGTGGATGCTGGCTTGTATGCATTTGGTGCGGTTATCCTGAAACGGGTTTCAGAACGGTATAGTGACGTAAAAGTTAATAAAGCCCCGGTAAAGTTAAGCCAGCTTAATACCGTACTGAGATAGTCCTGAATTGCAGAAATATTATTCTACGTAAGTAATCATTTCAGGGCGGATTAATTTTACCCGAAACTGCATTTCATTTTTTTGACACTCTTCCCGGTTATCTTTTCTCCATCAGCGCACACTCGATCTATGCTCAGAGAGTGGCTTTGATCACACTTTTACGCTCATCCCCGCTACTCCTCCCTGTCTAATCCCCTACAGGATGAGGAAGAGGCGCAGTGAGCCAGGCACACTAGCGCCAACATGTTTTCTCTCTCTACAGGATGCCGATTCCCTATGTCACAGCCTACTTTTAACAAAGCTCAATTTCAGGCTGCCCTGACACGTCAGTGGCAGCGTTTCGGTCTTCATGCTGCGCAGGATATGACACCTCACCAGTGGTGGCAGGCAGTCAGTGGCGCGCTCGCAGAGCAACTTGATGCACAGCCAGTGGCGAAGCCTGTCAAAGGCCAGCGTCACGTCAACTACATTTCAATGGAGTTCCTGATTGGCCGTCTGACAGGCAATAACTTGTTGAACCTGGGCTGGTATCAGGATGTGGGCGATGTCCTGAAAGAGCACGACATTAACCTTACTGATTTACTGGAAGAAGAGACCGACCCGGCGCTGGGTAACGGCGGTCTGGGACGCCTGGCGGCCTGTTTCCTCGACTCCATGGCAACGGTCGGTCAGTCCGCAATTGGCTATGGCCTTAACTATCAATATGGTCTGTTCCGTCAGTCGTTTGCCGATGGCCATCAGATGGAAGCGCCGGATGACTGGCATCGCAATACGTACCCGTGGTTCCGCCACAATGCGCAGCTTGATGTGCAGGTGGGGATTGGCGGAAAAGTCACGAAACAAGGTCTCTGGGAACCTGCTTTTACGATCACCGGCGAAGCCTGGGATCTGCCTGTGCTGGGCTACCGTAATGGGGTGTCGCAGCCACTGCGTCTGTGGCAGGCGAAGCACGCCCATCCGTTCAACCTGACCAAATTCAACGATGGCGATTTCTTGCGCGCGGAGCAGCAGGGTATCGATGCCGAGAAACTGACAAAGGTTCTCTACCCGAACGACAACCATCTGGCGGGTAAAAAACTGCGTCTGATGCAGCAGTATTTCCAGTGTGCCTGTTCTGTTGCCGATATTCTTCGCCGCCATCACCTGGCAGGCCGTAAGCTGGCGCAACTGCCCGATTTCGAAGTGATTCAGCTTAACGATACTCACCCAACCATTGCGATCCCGGAATTGCTGCGCGTGCTGATTGATGAGCACCAGCTGAACTGGGATGACGCCTGGGCGATCACCAGCCGCACGTTTGCTTACACCAACCACACCTTGATGCCAGAAGCGCTGGAGTGCTGGGATGAGAAGCTGGTGAAAACGTTGCTGCCACGCCACATGCAGATCATCAACAAGATTAACGACAAGTTTAAGAAACTGGTGGATAAAACCTGGCCGGGTGACAAAGCAGTCTGGGCGAAACTGGCTGTGGTTCACGATAAACAGGTGCGCATGGCGAACATGTGCGTGGTGGGTGGCTTTGCCGTCAACGGCGTTGCGGCGCTGCACTCCGATCTGGTGGTGAAAGATCTGTTCCCGGAATATCACCATTTATGGCCAACCAAATTCCACAACGTGACCAACGGCATTACGCCACGTCGTTGGATCAAACAGTGCAACCCACTGCTGGCAGGCCTGCTGGATAAAACACTGAAGAAAGAGTGGGCTAACGATCTGGACCAGCTCATCAATCTGGAAAAATATGCTGATGACGCGAAATTCCGTGAAACCTACCGCGCGATCAAGCTGGAGAACAAAGTCCGTCTGGCTGCGTTCGTGAAGGTACGCACCGGGATTGAGATCAACCCGCATGCGATTTTTGATATCCAGATCAAGCGTTTGCATGAGTACAAACGTCAGCACCTGAACTTGCTGCACATTCTGGCACTGTACAAAGAGATCCGCGAGAACCCGGAAGCGGATCGCGTACCGCGTGTGTTCCTGTTCGGCGCAAAAGCTGCACCGGGCTACTATCTGGCGAAAAACATTATTCTGGCGATCAACAAGGTAGCTGAAGCTATCAACAATGATCCGAAAGTGGGCGACAAACTGAAAGTGGTGTTCCTGCCGGATTATTGTGTTTCTGCCGCAGAAATGCTGATCCCGGCTGCGGATATCTCTGAGCAGATTTCCACGGCGGGTAAAGAGGCCTCCGGAACAGGCAACATGAAACTGGCACTCAATGGCGCGTTGACGGTGGGCACGCTGGATGGTGCAAACGTCGAAATTGCCGAGAAGGTAGGTGAAGAGAACATCTTTATCTTCGGCCATACCGTGGAAGACGTGAAAGCCATTAAAGCGAAAGGCTACGACCCGGTGAAATGGCGTAAGAAAGACAAAGTGCTTGATGCCGTTCTGAAAGAGCTGGAAAGCGGTAAATACAGCGATGGCGATAAGCACGCGTTTGACCAGATGCTGCACAGCATGGATAAACACGGCGGTGACCCATACCTGGTGATGGCGGATTTTGCGGCCTACGTGGAAGCGCAAAAGCAGGTCGACGTGTTGTATCGCGATCAGGAAGCCTGGACCCGTGCGTGCATTCTGAACACCGCTCGCTGTGGCATGTTCAGCTCTGACCGTTCAATCCGTGATTATCAGGCCCGTATCTGGCAGGCAAAACGCTAAGGAAGCGCGATGGAGAGTAAACGTCTGGATAGTGCCGCGCAGGCGGCGGGGATCAGCCTCAGTTACATCAATGCTCACGGCAAACCACAGTCTATTGGCGCTGACACCAAAAGACGTTTGCTGGATGCCATGCACAGGGCCAAACCCGACGCGAAAGCGTCGGGAACGCCAGTGCCGAACGTTAAAGTCTTCACCGCGGGCAAAAAAATGCCGCTGATGGTGGAGGGGCGCGGCGAATTTAGCTGGCTTCTCACCACAGAAGAGGGCCATCAGCATAAGGGCCACGCAACCGGTGGCAAAGCACTTACCCTTCCGGCGAAACTGCCGGAGGGCTATCACACACTAACGCTCACCCAGGATGACATGCGTTTTCACTGTCGGGTGATTGTTGCGCCAAAACGTTGCTATGAACCACAGGCGCTATTGGAAGGTAAAAAGCTGTGGGGTGCATGCGTGCAGCTCTATACGCTGCGTTCTGACAGTAACTGGGGTATCGGCGATTTTGGCGATCTGAAAAAGATGCTGGCCAATGTTGGCGAGCGCGGTGGTGCGTTTATTGGCCTCAACCCGATCCACGCTCTCTACCCGGCTAACCCGGAAAGTGCCAGCCCATATAGCCCCTCGTCCCGCCGTTGGCTGAATGTCATCTATATCGATGTGAATGCGATCGACGATTTCAGGAACAGTAAAGAGGCGCAGGACTGGTGGACGCTGAGCACGACTCAGCAGGCGCTGAAACAGGCGCGCAACGCTGACTGGGTGGATTATGCCACTGTTACCGCGCTAAAAATGGCGGCATTACGTCTGGCGTGGAAAGGTTTCGCGCAACGTGATGACGAGCAGATGTCCGCTTTCCGTCAGTTTGTGACGCAGGAGGGGGAGAGCCTCTACTGGCAGGCGGCGTTTGACGCGCTGCATGCGTATCAGGTGAAAGAGGATGAAATGCGCTGGGGCTGGCCGGTGTGGCCGGAAGCTTATCAATCCGTTGATACTCCTGAAGTGAAAGCCTTCTGTGAAAAACATACGGATGAAGTGGATTTCTACCTGTGGTTGCAGTGGCTGGCTTACAGCCAGTTCGCTGCCTGCTGGCAGGTGAGTCAGGGCTATAATATGCCGATTGGGCTGTATCGCGATCTGGCTGTTGGTGTGGCTGAAGGCGGAGCGGAAACCTGGTGCGACCGCGATCTCTATTGCCTGAAAGCATCAGTGGGGGCGCCGCCGGATATTCTTGGCCCACTCGGGCAAAACTGGGGCTTACCGCCAATCGATCCGCACGTCATGGTGGCAAGGGCTTACGAACCGTTTATCGACCTGCTGCGTGCCAACATGCAGAACTGCGGAGCGCTGCGCATTGACCATGTCATGTCGGTGCTGCGTCTGTGGTGGATCCCATATGGCGAAACAGCCGATCACGGGGCGTATGTTCAGTATCCCGTCGATGATTTGCTCTCGATCCTGGCGCTGGAGAGTAAGCGCCATCAGTGCATGGTGATCGGTGAAGATCTGGGAACTGTGCCGGTAGAGATTGTCAGTAAGCTACGAGATAGCGGCGTTTACTCCTACAAAGTGCTCTATTTTGAGAATGACCATGAGAAAACCTTCCGTGCGCCGCAGGCGTACCCGGAACAATCAATGGCTGTCGCGACGACGCATGATCTTCCTACGCTCAAAGGTTATTGGGAAAGTGGTGATCTGACGCTGGGTAAAACGCTTGGTCTTTATCCGGATGAAGAGGTGCTACGCGGGTTGTACCAGGATCGTGAACTGGCGAAGCAAGGTCTGCTGGATGCCCTGCATAAACACGGCTGTCTGCCGAAACGGGCTGGACATAAGGCTTCATTGATGTCGATGACGAGCACCCTCAACCGTGGTTTGCAGCGTTACATTGCTGACAGCAATAGTGCCTTGTTGGGGTTACAGCCGGAAGACTGGATTGATATGGCAGAACCGGTGAACATTCCGGGAACGAGCTACCAGTACAAGAACTGGCGTCGCAAGTTGTCCATAACGCTTGAGAAGATGTTTGCCGATGATGAGGTGAACAAGCTGATTAAAGATTTGGATAAACGCAGAAGAGCGTTGAGCCAGAAACGATAGTTTCGACGGGAAATACAAGCCGGGTAAGCGCTAGCGCCACCCGGCTTTTTTACATCAGATTGCCATATTCAGCAGCAGACACCCTACCAGGCCACACACCGAAATAATGGTTTCCAGAGCTGACCAGGACTTGATGGTTTCACCGATGGTCAGGTTGAAGTATTCCTTGAACAGCCAGAAGCCCGGATCGTTCACGTGAGAGAAAATCACGCTACCGGAGCCAACTGCGATAACCATCAGCTCAGGGCTTACACCTGTAGTCGCAATCAGCGGCGCAACAATACCGCCCGCGGTAATAGCGGCAACCGTTGCAGAACCTAATGCGATACGCAGAACCGCCGCAATAGACCAGGCCATCAGGATTGGTGAGACATTGGTTTCATGCATCATGGAGGCGATGTATTTATCAACGCCACTGTCGACCAGGACCTGCTTGAATGCACCGCCACCGCCGATAATCAGCAGCATCATCGCGATGATTTTGATGGATGAAGTCAACGTGTCGTTGATCTGATCCATTGAACGACCACGGTTCAGGCCAAAGGTAAACATCGCAATCAGAACGGCAATCAGCGTTGCCATCACAGGGTCGCCGAGGAATTCCGCAACAGACAGGAAAGCGTGACCTTTTGGCAGCACCATCTCAGCGATTGCACGCATCGCCATCAGCACGACCGGAACCAGTGAGGTCCAGACGCTGACGCCAAAACCTGGCATCTCTTCCTCGGTAAAGGTTTTCGCGCTGTACAGACCTTCCGGGATAGGCTTATCGATGCTTTTCAGGAAACGGGCGTAGACCGGGCCTGCCAGGATAACAGTCGGGATGGCCAGAATTGTACCGAACAGCAGGGTTTTACCCATATCGGCGTGGAAAATGGTCGCAATAGCGGTTGGGCCTGGGTGCGGCGGCAGGAAGCCGTGGGTTACGGACAGGGCAGCAGCCATCGGCACACCGACATACAGCAGAGGAATGTTTGCCGCCGCGGCGATGGTGAATACCAGTGGCAGCATCAGCACGAAGCCCACTTCATAGAACAGGGCAAAACCGACGGTAAAACCGGTTAATACCACGGCCCACTGAATGTGCTGTTTACCGAATTTGGCAATCAGGGTGGTGGCAATACGTTGTGCGCCGCCGCAGTCTGCCAGCATTTTGCCGAGCATTGCGCCGAAGCCCATGATCAAGGCCAGACTGCCAAGCGTGCCGCCGACACCGGCTTTGATAGAGCTGATAACTTTCACCAGCGGCATACCTTGCATCAGACCGACTGCAAGTGCCACCAGAACCAGAGCGATAAACCCGTTCAGTTTGAAGCGGATCATCAAGAGCAGTAATAAGACTACACCGATAGCGACGATGACTAATGGCATGATTTACCTGGCCTTTGAATTGTTATGGGTAACGTCATTGTTTCAACGACAACGTCCATTTGTCCCAACTGGGAACAGAGGATTTGCGGCACTAATACTGATTGCCCACGAAACATATGAGTTTAGACGGCTGTTATGAGTGTGCTTAGTGCCCACGAGAATGATACGGGTAACATGGTCGGGTTGAGAATCACCCTTGCGGGCAAAATTTAAATTATGAGACGCAGGTCAACATATGGGGAGGTAAACGCAAAACGGTAACCTTTGGGTTACCGTTTTTAATATTTTCGCCCTCTCCGGTGGGTGAGGGGCGGTATGAGGGCATCACACTGCACTCTTCCTGGTGCTACCGTAAGCGGGGGCACAGGCAGGAACTTAGTAGTAAGAGTGCTCACCGCGCTGGTGTTCAGTCAGGTCACGCACGCCTTTCAGTTCAGGGAATTCGTTCAACAGTTGTTTCTCGATCCCTTCTTTCAGCGTCACGTCGACCATGGAGCAACCGTTGCATCCGCCACCGAATTGCAGGATAGCAAGACCATCGTCAGTGATTTCCATCAGAGTGACACGACCACCGTGTCCTGCCAGTTGTGGGTTGATCTGCGATTGCAGCAGATATTCCACACGCTCCATCAGCGGGGCGTCGTCAGACACTTTACGCATTTTTGCGTTAGGCGCTTTCAGCGTCAGCTGAGAACCCAACTGGTCGGTGACGAAATCAATTTCCGCATCGTCAAGATACGGCGCGCTCAGCTCATCAACATAGGCAGTGAGCTGTTCAAATTTAAGGGCAGTGTCAGTTGCTTCCACAGCGTCCGGAGGACAATAAGAGACACCGCATTCTGCATTCGGAGTGCCTGGATTGATCACAAACACGCGGATCTGCGTCCCTTCTTCCTGATTTGCCAGCAGTTTGGCAAAGTGCGCTTGTGCAGAATCGGAAATACGGATCATAGCTTTGGCCTAATAGTTGACTAAATTACCTGGGTATAATAATACGCCCATCGGAAAAGGGCTACAAGGTACGACAAAGACACCATACCTGAACCGATGCTGCGCCGCTTTGCAAAAGCAGTCGGGATAATTCTGCAACGGTACTGCCGGTAGTGACGACATCATCCACAATGGCGATATGGAGCCCTTTGATCGGTAATTCAAGGTGAAAGGCCTTTTTAAGATTTCTTTTGCGTAACGAGGCACTGAGCTGATGCTGTATTGCTGTCGCCCGCACGCGTTTGATTGCTGAGGGAACGTAGCGACAGTTGAGCCAGTACGCCAGAGGGCGGCACAGCAAATCACTTTGATTATAGCCCCGTCGCCAGTGGCGTCTTCTGTGTAGTGGGACGTTCACGATGAGGTCGACACGCGGTAATGCGCGAGAACGGCGCGCCGCTAGAAGGGCCAGCAGTAGCACGCGTGCGAGTGAGGAGGCCAGCGTGGTCTGGCGAGCGAATTTGAAGGCGTGGATAAGGCGGCTCAGCGGCGGAACATAGTCGTTGACTGCCACTAACGCATTCCATGGCGGCGGTTTTTGCAGGCATCGCCCGCAGGGGACGATCTGGCTGACGGCTGACAGACCGCACTGCGGGCAGACGGTGATGCGTGGGGTGAGCGCATACGTGCAGACGGAACATATTCCCCAGTGGCTCAACGCGAGCGGCATTCGGCATAGCCAGCATAAGCCTGGCACTGTTAGCATGTGCAACCTCCCTGTAAAAAAAGAGAACAGTAACCGATGAAAACACTCTGGTGGCAGACCACGGGAACGGGAAATTGCCATCTTGTGCTGCTGCACGGATGGGGGCTGAACGCTGAGGTATGGCATTGCATTAGTGAGGAACTGGCCTCGCAGTTTACGTTGCACCTGGTGGATCTGCCGGGCTTTGGCCGTAGTCACAGCTTTGGCGAGATGTCGCTTGATGAGATGGCTCAGCATGTTCTGGATGCCGCGCCGCAAAAAGCGATCTGGCTTGGATGGAGTCTGGGCGGGCTGGTGGCAAGCAGCATAGCGCTGTCTCACCCTGAACGTGTGCAGGCGCTGGTTACGGTCGCCTCTTCACCCTGCTTTAGCGCACGAGAGGGCTGGCCGGGTATCAAACCGGAGGTACTGGCCGGATTTCAGCAGCAGTTGAGTGAAGACTTCCGACGGACGGTTGAGCGCTTCCTGGCTTTGCAAACCATGGGAACGGAAACGGCGCGTCAGGATGCCAGGACGTTGAAAAATACGGTGCTGTCATTGCCGATGCCGGATGTTGAGGTGCTAAATGGTGGCCTGGAGATACTGAAAACCGCAGATCTGCGCGAGCCTCTGGCGTTACTGGAAGTACCGCATCTGCGTATTTACGGCTATCTGGACGGGCTTGTGCCACGCAAAGTGGTTCCACTGCTGGATACGCGATGGCCGCAAAGTGAATCTCTGGTGATCGATAAGGCTGCGCATGCGCCGTTTATCTCGCATCCCGCGGAGTTTTGTTCAGCGCTGGTTGCGTTAAGTCAACGTTTAAACTGATTAATTTCCAACCAACCTGGAAAAAGTGACGCACCGCAACAATACTCAACATGTCGTTGCGGTTGTACTGCCTACGATAATCAAAACAACAATCCTCTATGGGAGTCATGGTTATGAAACTTATCACGGGTATTGTCACTTCTCTGGTTATTGGGTCACTGTCATTTGGTGTGTTTGCAGCGAAAGAGCTTGAAAAAGATAAACTTAAAGAGATGAATCTGACCAAAGTTGGTGAGATTTCTACGTCTGACACTACCGCGCCTATGGACGCGAAAAAAGAGCTGTCGAAGAAAGCGGATGAGCTGGGCGGGACATACTACGTCATCACCAGCGCTGAGAAGCAGACGAAAAACGTGCGCGCAACGGCGGACGTGTACAAGTAATGAAATAACGCCGGGAAGCGTGATGCTACCCGGCATTATTAGCGCAGGGCCCACCATTCCCGCAGGCAGGCTTTCCCTTCCGGGCAACTCTTGCAACTGCCGGACAGGCATCCATCCGCATCTTCCTGAATACGAACGGCTTTCCCCATAGCTTCCAGTCTTTCCAGCATGGCATCGATCATTGGCCGCGGTGTGTGCAGGTTGAGGCTCAATTGTTTAGCCTCCATTCGTCCCTGCAGCGCCAGTAAATCACGTACCTGAATCAACGATGCCATTGCCATACTCCTTAGTGACAGTCGCCCGCAGGGCTTTCACAGCAGGTGGCTGCTGTTTTGCGGCTTGCCAGCAGGTCGACATCGACGCGACTGCGCGCCCGGCGCAGCAGGCCAAGGAGGATCACGTTGAACAAGATCACCGCCAGGATGCAGACCAGGCTGTAACGCGGGTGCTGGTTAAAGTTGGTTGCCTGATAAAAGAGCGTTGCCAGCGAGTAGGCGATGTTCAACCCCCACAGGATGGAGAAGCCCATCCATCCACGGCTGGATTCACGTGCAATCGCCCCCATGACAGAGATGCACGGAATATAGAGCAGAACGAAGATGAGGTAGCTGTAAGCCGCGGAGGCACTACCAAATTTCTGGCTCATCACGCCCATTGCGCCGGTTGCCATTTCGCCGTCGCCTTTACTGGCTTCGATAGGGTTTGCCAGTACGCTCAGGCTGAAGGTATCTTTCAGGCTCTTCCATGTCTCATCTACTGCGCCGAGCAGTTCATCCCCGAGGTTAAATTCTGCCGGGTTGAACTCCTGCTCCTGAATGTTCTCTGCTGTGTAAAGCGTGTTCAGTGTGCCGACAACCACTTCTTTTGCCATTGCTCCCGTGAACAGGCCAACGGTGGCCTGCCAGTTATCCTCATGAACACCAATTGGTTTGAACAGTGGGGTGATCACGCGGCTGACGGAGGCGAGTGCGGAGTCGTTAATATTGTCGGCCGCCTGGCCGGTCAGCGTAAAGCTGTTCAGGGCACTCAGGAAAATACTCACGACGACAATCACTTTACCGGCACGCAGGACAAATCCTTTCAGGCGCTGCCAGGTTTGAATCACCAGGCTTTTAAGGTGTGGCACATGGTAGACCGGTAATTCCATAACGAAAGGTGACGCTTCACCACGCATGATGGTGTGTTTCAGCATCAGACCCGTCAGGATCGCCATCACGATACCCAGAACATACAGTGAGAACACCGCCAGTGCGCCTTGCTGGCCAAAGAAGGCCGCGGCAAAGACGGCGAAGATCGCCAGACGCGCACCGCAGGACATGAACGGGGCCATCATAATTGTCATCAGGCGTTCACGCGGTGCGTCCAGCGTACGCGCCCCCATGACAGAAGGAACGTTGCAACCGAAACCGACAATCAGTGGGACAAAGGATTTACCGGGCAGACCCAGCGCTTGCATTAGTCTGTCCATCACAAACGCAGCACGCGCCATGTAGCCGGAATCCTCAAGGAAGGAGAGGAACAGATACATCATGCCGATCTGTGGAACCAGCGGCAGAACGGTGTTGATACCGCCGCCAACACCCTGGGCCAGGAAGATGGTCAGCCAGTCCGGGAAGTGCAGGGTGTGACCTATCCACTGAATACCATGCACAAATATAGCGACTGACCCGACATCGAACAGCGGCTGCAATGCCCCGCCGATGTTAATGGCGAGCAGGAACATCAGGTACATCACCAACAAAAAGACGGGTAGACCGAGGAAGCGGTTAATGACGATCTTGTCTACGGCAGCGGTAAATTTACTCGGTTCTGCCGTGAGAGCGTTGCTGACGACATCGCAGATAGCGGCAATGCCCTGATAGCGGGCATCCGCAATGTGAAGAGCCGGGTCATCAAGTTCATCGTTAAGGCGGGCCAGGGCAACGTCCAGTTTATCGGCCGCATCACCTGCATAAGCCCGGCTATAGATATCTCCTTCCAGCATCTGCAAACCCAGCCAGAGCCGTTGCTTGGCTGGCATGCTTTTTACCATCTCATCTGCCAGCAGCTCCGCTTCGCGCAGTAACGGTTGCGCATAGTGCACCAGCTCAACGTCGGTGTTGCTCGTGTGGCGATCGATAGCCAGCTTCAGCGCATCAATCCCGCGCCCACGGGTGGAAACCAGGGGAACAACCGGGCAACCCAGACGCGCAGACAGGGCATCAACATCAATACGCAGTTTCTGTTTTTCTGCGATGTCGAGCATATTAAGCGCCACGATGCAGGGAATACCGAGTTCCAGTAGCTGCAAGGTCAGATAGAGGTTGCGTTCAAGGTTGGAGGCATCGACAACGTTAATTAAGACGTCGGCATCACCGCTCAGAATGTAGTGACACGCGATTTGCTCATCGAGAGACGTTTGCGACGAAATGGTCGTTAATGAATACGTGCCGGGAAGATCAACGAGAGTGACCTGATGGTCGGTTGTCGCAAATTGACCTTCTTTGCGTTCAACCGTTACGCCTGCCCAGTTTCCTACGCGCTGACGTGCGCCGGTTAATTGGTTAAATAGCGTTGTCTTGCCGGAGTTAGGATTGCCAATTAAGCCAATAGTTAATTTTTTCATTGTTTTAGACTCACTGAAACCGCTGGCCTGTTATCGGGATAATGCTTCGACTTCTAATAATGCGAGGTCTTTCTTACGCAGTACCAGGTTGACGCGTCGGGTTTCGATATGAATAGGGTCACCCAGCGGCGCAACGCGCACGACCTGGAACGATGAGCCAGGTAGCATGCCCAGTGACAGCAGCTTCTGACGATAAGCCGGGCTAATCTCGCGGGTGAAACCGGTAATTTTCCATGCACTGTCTGGAGTGAATTGCATAGTGCCTACTTAACGAAGAAAGGTGAAATAATCAACAATACAATGATAATGAGAATGGTTTTTATCATCAATATATAAAATGTGACGGGATGTTGTTTCGGGTATTAATTTACGGCCTGTTTGACCTTGCTCAATATTTACGGGTCTGGAGGGAATGCTGGAGAAGACTTATTTGTTAATGGAGTGATAATTTGCGGTTTAAATATGGATATGCAATCGGTTTCATATATTAAGATTAATTATGGATTGGTGAGATAATTAATTTTCCTCACCCTGACCCTCACCACAAAGAGGCGAGGGGAACACCTCACAGCATATCTGCCCCTCTCCCGATAGGGGAAAGGAGCAGAGTGTGGGGTTAGCGCTTCTTACCCATAGCAGCTGCCAGCGCATCCATCATGGCGCTGTTGCCCGCTGGTTGAGCATCACGTCCACGTGGCTTCGCGGCTTTGGCGGCTGGACGCTGTTGTTCTCGGTTCGCGCCACCGTTACCCCTACGGGCATGGGTATCACCAGGCTGCTCGTCCAGACGCATCGTCAGGGCGATACGCTTACGTTGCAGATCGACTTCCAGTACTTTCACCTTCACGATGTCACCGGCTTTCACCACGGTATGCGGATCTTCAACGAACTTATCGGCAAGGGAAGAAATATGAACCAGGCCATCCTGATGCACGCCGATATCGACAAACGCACCAAAGTTGGTGACGTTAGTGACGGCCCCTTCCAGCACCATACCGGGCAGCAGATCGTTCATCGTTTCGACACCTTCGGCAAACTTCGCCGTTTTAAACTCAGGGCGCGGATCGCGGCCCGGTTTTTCCAGCTCTTTGATGATGTCAGATACGGTCGGCACGCCGAATTTCTCATCGGTAAAATCAACGGCTTTCAGATTGCGTAATTCGCTGCTGTTACCCATCAGATCGTTCAGCGCCTGCTGCGTGGCCGCCAGGATGCGCTCGACCACCGGGTAGGCTTCCGGGTGAACGGTTGATGCATCCAGTGGGTTATCGCCGTGGTTGATACGCAAGAAACCTGCGCACTGCTCAAAGGCTTTAGGCCCCAGACGGCTCACTTTTAACAACTGCTGACGGTTCTGGAACTGACCGTTCTCATCACGCCAGGAGACAATGTTCTGCGCCATCATGCGGGTTAAGCCTGCCACACGTGTCAGGAGTGGGACGGAGGCGGTGTTCAGATCCACGCCAACGGCGTTTACGCAGTCCTCCACGACAGCATCCAGCTTACGGGCAAGCTGAGTCTGGCTGACGTCATGCTGATACTGGCCCACACCGATGGATTTCGGGTCGATCTTCACCAGTTCCGCCAGCGGGTCCTGTAAACGGCGGGCAATGGAGACCGCACCGCGCAGTGACACGTCGAGATCCGGGAACTCCAGCGCAGCCAGCTCAGAAGCCGAGTACACGGATGCCCCCGCTTCACTGACGATCACTTTCTGTGCTGTTACTTTTGGGAACTGCTGCTGCACATCCAGGAAGAAACGCTCGGTTTCACGGGATGCTGTGCCGTTGCCAATAGCGACCAGCTCAACATTGTGTTTCTCACACAGCGCGGCGACAACGACGGCGGCTTTTGCAGCCTGGCCCGTGTGAGGATAAATCGTGTCGGTTGCCACGACTTTACCTGTACCATCAACAACGGCCACTTTCACGCCGGTACGCAGCCCAGGGTCAAGGCCCATCGTGGCGCGCAGGCCCGCCGGAGCCGCCATGAGCAGGTCGTGTAAGTTACGGGCAAAGACGTTAATCGCTTCGTCTTCCGCCCGCTCGCGCACTGTTCCCATGAGTTCGGTTTCCAGGTGCATCAGAACCTTGATACGCCAGGTCCAGCTCACCACGCCTTTACGCCAGCTATCCGCCGGAGCATTGTTCAGACGCAGTCCTAAATGGTCAGTGATGATCTGCTCGCAGTGGCTCTCTTTTGGTGGCTCGTCGAACTGTGGATCGGCATTAAGTGAGAGTTGCAGGATACCTTCGTTGCGGCCACGGAACATTGCCAGTGCGCGGTGCGATGGTACGGTCGAAACAGGTTCGTGATGGTCGAAATAATCGCGGAATTTTGCGCCTTTCTCCTCTTTACCGCTGACGACGGTGGAGACAATGTGGGCATTTTTCCAGAGATAATCACGCACTTTGGACAGCAACGCGGCATCTTCTGCAAAGCGCTCCATCAGGATATAGCGCGCGCCGTCGAGCGCGGCTTTGGTATCCGCGACACCTTTTTCGGCATCGATATACTTCGCGGCTTCGGTGTCCGGGTCGTGAGACGGTGTGTTCCACAGCAGGTCAGCCAGCGGCTCCAGGCCTGCTTCAATGGCGATTTGCGCGCGGGTGCGACGTTTGGGTTTGTAAGGCAGGTAAAGGTCTTCAAGCTCGGTTTTACTCAGCGTACCGTTGATGGCCTTCGACAGGTCATCTGTGAGCTTACCCTGTTCACTAATGGATTTTAGAATCGCCTGACGGCGGTCTTCCAGTTCACGCAGGTAGCCCAGACGGGTTTCCAGGTTACGTAACTGAGTGTCATCCAGACCGCCAGTGACTTCCTTACGATAACGTGCAATAAACGGCACGGTGTTCCCTTCATCAAGCAGGCGAACGGCAGCTTCTACCTGTTCAGCTCTGGCCTGAAGTTCACCCGCAATAATGCGGCAGAGCGAATCTTTCATCATGGCTTTATCATCTAATAGATCGAAAATAAGGGGGATAGTTATACGGACTGACACGGCAAAATGCCAGCCGTGGAGGGCGCTCTCAGACTATTTTACGTACTCGATTTCGTTGACATACCAGCTGGCCTCACCGGCTGGCGTCTGGACGATGGCTAAATCCCCCACCTCTTTTTTCAGCAAGGCGCGGGCCATGGGGGAGTCGATAGAGATGTAATCCTTACGACCAAAAATTTCATCGTAGCCGACGATGCGGAAACGGAGGGTATCACCGTCGTCATTCTCAATCTCTACCCATGCGCCGAAGAAAACTTTGCCTTCTTGTTGAGGGGAGTAGTCGACGATCCTCAGGTTTTCCAGACATTTGGTCAGGTAACGGACGCGGCGATCGATTTCACGCAGCCGTTTTTTATTATACTGATAGTCGGCATTCTCGCTGCGGTCGCCCAGGCTCGCAGCCCAGGTGACTTTTTTGGTCACTTCCGGGCGCTCTTCTCGCCACAGGTAATCCATCTCTTTTTTGAGTTTTTCGTACCCTTCACGGGTGATCAGCGGCGTTTTCATGGTGTGACCTTTAAGACTCGACTCCGTTGCATGCTCTGCGCACATTACGTACCACAAAGCTTAACAGACAGGATTAATAATGATTTATGTGATGAAATGTGCAGATAAGCTGCTGTTAAATATGCTTTGTAACAATTTCGACTAGAATTTATACCAGAATTAGCTGGTCGTAGACGTGCACTTTTTTAGAATACGTACTGATACACTATCCGGGCCTTTGGGAGTACATACAATGCAAGAGAACTACAAAATTCTGGTCGTGGATGACGACATGCGCCTGCGTGCGCTGCTGGAGCGTTATCTGACCGAGCAGGGCTTCCAGGTTCGAAGCGTGGCGAACGCTGAACAAATGGATCGCCTGCTAACACGTGAGTCGTTCCACCTGATGGTGCTCGATTTAATGCTTCCAGGCGAAGACGGTCTCTCTATCTGCCGTCGTCTGCGTAGCCAAAGTAACCCGATGCCGATCATCATGGTAACGGCGAAAGGGGAAGAAGTGGACCGTATCGTGGGCCTCGAAATTGGTGCTGACGACTACATTCCAAAACCGTTCAACCCGCGTGAATTGCTGGCGCGGATCCGCGCAGTGCTGCGTCGCCAGGCGAACGAACTGCCAGGTGCGCCGTCGCAGGAAGAAGCCGTCATTGCGTTTGGTAAGTTTAAACTGAACCTCGGAACGCGCGAGATGTTCCGTGAAGATGAGCCGATGCCGCTTACCAGCGGTGAGTTTGCCGTACTGAAAGCGCTGGTCAGCCACCCGCGTGAGCCGCTGTCTCGCGACAAACTGATGAACCTGGCGCGTGGTCGCGAATACTCGGCAATGGAACGTTCAATCGACGTGCAGATCTCCCGCTTACGCCGCATGGTGGAAGAAGATCCTGCACATCCTCGTTACATTCAGACCGTATGGGGTTTGGGCTACGTGTTTGTGCCGGACGGTTCTAAAGCATGAGGCGAATGCGCTTCTCGCCGCGCAGTTCGTTTGCCCGCACGCTGTTACTGATCGTCACCTTGCTGTTCGTCAGCCTGGTGACGACCTACCTGGTGGTGCTGAACTTCGCGATCCTGCCGAGCCTCCAGCAGTTCAATAAGGTCTTAGCCTACGAAGTGCGTATGCTGATGACCGACAAACTGCAACTGGAGGACGGCACGCAACTGGTGGTTCCTCCGGCCTTTCGCCGTGAAATCTACCGCGAGCTGGGGATATCGCTCTATTCCAATGAAGCGGCGGAAGACGCAGGCCTGCGCTGGGCGCAACACTATGAATTCTTAAGCCAACAGATGGCGCAGCAGCTTGGTGGCCCGACGGAGGTACGCGTCGAGGTTAACAAAAGCTCGCCGGTTGTCTGGCTGAAAACCTGGCTATCGCCCAACATCTGGGTGCGTGTTCCCCTGACGGAAATCCATCAGGGCGACTTCTCACCGCTGTTCCGTTACACCCTGGCTATTATGCTGCTGGCAATAGGCGGCGCATGGTTGTTCATCCGCATACAAAACCGACCGTTGGTCGACCTGGAGCATGCTGCGCTGCAGGTCGGTAAAGGGATTATTCCTCCACCGCTGCGCGAGTATGGCGCATCGGAAGTCCGTTCGGTGACGCGCGCCTTCAACCACATGGCGGCTGGTGTGAAACAGCTGGCTGATGACCGAACGTTGCTGATGGCGGGGGTAAGTCATGACTTGCGCACGCCGCTGACGCGTATTCGACTGGCGACGGAAATGATGGGCGAAGAAGACGGTTATCTCGCGGAGTCGATTAACAAGGACATCGAAGAGTGTAACGCCATCATCGAGCAGTTCATCGATTACCTGCGTACCGGTCAGGAGATGCCAATGGAGATGGCGGATCTTAATGCGGTACTGGGAGAAGTGGTCGCGGCAGAAAGCGGCTACGAGCGTGAAATCGACACCGATCTACAGCCGGGTGAAATTCAGGTACGCATGCATCCACTTTCCATCAAACGTGCCGTTGCCAATATGGTGGTCAACGCGGCTCGTTACGGGAATGGTTGGATCAAGGTTAGCAGTGGTTCTGAGCTAAATCGTGCCTGGTTCCAGGTGGAAGATGATGGTCCGGGAATTAAACCTGAGCAGCGTAAGCACCTCTTCCAGCCATTTGTGCGGGGGGATAGTGCGCGCAGTACCAGTGGAACCGGATTAGGGCTGGCGATTGTGCAGCGTATCATTGATAACCATAACGGTTTGCTGGAGATTGGAACCAGCGAACGGGGCGGTTTGAGTATTCGCGCCTGGTTGCCAGTGCCGCCAATGCGTGGGCAGGTAAAAGAGAGTTAATGTTTTACCTCTTAGCCGAACCCTCTCCCCACAGGGGAGAGGGCCGGGTGAGGGGGCTCTTACAGCTTAGGTCCTGCACTCACCAGTGCAACGCCCGCTGGTGTATCGGTATACTTCTCAAAGTTTTCAACAAACAGTTTCGCCAGTGTTTCCGCTTTCTCACGCCACTGCTCCGGTGAACCGTAAGTATTGCGCGGGTCGAGGATATGCGTATCCACACCCGGCAGTTTTGTCGGGATCGCCAGGTCAAACATCGGCAGGGTGAAGGTCTCTGCGTCGTCCAGAGAACCGTCCAGAATGGCATCGATAATCGCGCGCGTATCTTTGATGGAAATACGCTTGCCGGTTCCATTCCAGCCAGTGTTGACCAGATATGCCTGCGCGCCAACTGCCTGCATGCGTTTTACCAGTACTTCAGCGTATTGCGTTGGGTGCAGCGACAAGAAGGCTGCGCCAAAACAGGCGGAGAAGGTAGGCGTTGGCTCAGTCACACCACGCTCTGTACCGGCCAGCTTGGCGGTAAAACCAGAAAGGAAGTGATACTGCGTCTGGCTGGCGGTCAGGCGAGATACCGGCGGCAACACGCCAAATGCGTCTGCGGTCAGGAAAATCACTTTCGTGGCATGGCCCGCTTTCGACACCGGTTTCACGATATTGTCGATGTGGTAAATCGGGTATGACACACGGGTGTTTTCAGTTCTGGATGCATCATCGAAGTCGATCGTGCCATCGGCACGGACGGTGACGTTTTCCAGCAAGGCATCGCGACGGATTGCATGATAGATATCCGGCTCTGCCTCTTCAGACAGACGAATGGTCTTCGCGTAGCAACCCCCTTCGAAGTTAAACACACCATCGTCATCCCAGCCGTGTTCGTCATCGCCAATCAGGCGACGTTTCGGATCAGTGGAGAGGGTGGTTTTGCCGGTTCCTGATAAACCAAAGAACACCGCGACGTCGCCTTTTTCGCCGACGTTAGCCGAGCAGTGCATGGAGGCGATGCCCTGCAACGGCAGCAGGTAGTTCATCACGGAGAACATGCCTTTCTTCATTTCACCACCGTACCAGGTTCCACCAATCAGCTGGATACGCTCAGTCAGGTTGAAGGCGATGAAGTTTTCTGAATTCAGACCTTGTTCTTTCCACTGTGGGTTAGTGCATTTCGCGCCATTCATCACGATAAAGTCAGGGATGAAATCCTGTAGCTCTTCATCGGTTGGGCGAATAAACATGTTTTTCACGAAATGTGCCTGCCAGGCCACTTCAGTGATGAAACGAACAGAAAGACGGGTGTCGGCATTGGCGCCACAGAAGGCATCAATAATGAACAGACGCTTGCCGGAGAGTTGATGAGTGACGAGTCCTTTCAGATGCTGCCAGGTTTCCGGGGAGAGCGGTTTATTATCGTTCTTCCCTTTGCCCTTATCTGACCACCACAGCGTATCGCGGGTGGTTTCGTCACGGACGATATACTTATCTTTCGGCGAACGACCGGTAAAAATACCGGTATCGACGGCGATAGCACCAAGATTCGTCAACACACCTCGCTCGTATCCTTCCAGTGCTGGATTGAGCTCTTCCTGATACAGCGTATCGTAATCGGGGTTGTAAACGAGTTCCTGGACGTCGTGAATGCCATAAGCCTTGAGATCTTGCGGGGTTATACCTTTAACGCGCATGTCACTGCTCCTTAGCCAATATGTACTGCCTGAAATTGTAGGGTTGTTCTTAGGTTGTTAACCGGGACGGGGCTCATAGATTTACGTATCTGGACAAAACCCTTACTGCGGAAAACGCTGTGACTCCTGTCACGAAGCAGGACGGATTATCGCAGGAATCGTTTTTTGGGTGGGGAAAATGTTCTTAAAAGGTTAAATCGCGGTATATTTAACGGAGATAATGTGAATGTAATCGCATACATGTAAGAAAATT
Organism: Lelliottia sp. RWM.1; assembly: GCF_016859735.1. NCBI lineage: Bacteria > Pseudomonadati > Pseudomonadota > Gammaproteobacteria > Enterobacterales > Enterobacteriaceae > Lelliottia > Lelliottia sp. RWM.1. The sequence continues at coordinate 19,609 of NZ_WLVC01000043.1, forward strand.
ACGTAAGAGTTACATGATGAAAAGCGATTCAGCTAGTGCGACCGATTTAACCCTCTCCCCGATAGGGAGAGGGCCAGGGGGTTAGTGAACTTGTGGATCCGCCGGAGAGGCGTTATTGCGGATCTCGGCGATATCCATCGAATTGAAGACGAAGTGCGTACCGCAGTAATCGCAGTTCATATCAATCTCACCATCTTCTGCCATGATGCTATCAATCTCTTCATCTGGCAGGGTTTTCAGTGCGCCAGCGCAACGTTCACGAGAACAGGTGCACTTAAATTCCACATCCTGCGGATCGTAGAGTGTCACTTCTTCTTCATGATACAGACGCCACAGCACTTCATTGGCTGGCAGAGTCAGAAGTTCTTCTGCTTTGATGGTTTCTGTCAGTGTAGCCAGATGTTCAAAGTCGTTGCTCTGCGCATCCTGAGCAGGTAAAACCTGCAACAGCATGCCGCCAGCGGCTGGTTGACCGTCCACTTCACCCGTACGGATGAACAGACGCGTCGGGAGCTGTTCGGAGCGCATGAAGTAATCTTCCAGACACGCGGCCAGCGTATCGCCTTCCAGCCCGACAACCCCCTGATAACGTTCACCTTCGTCCGGAGAAATAGTGATCACCAGGTAACCATTACCGACCAGTGTTTTCAGGTCTGCACCTTCAGGCACATCGCCCTGAACGCGTGCAACACCGCGCATTTGTTGGTTGTTGTTGCCATTGATCACTGCCAGCGTCATTGGGCCGTCACCCTGCAGCTGCACGGTGATATCCCCCGCGAATTTCAGTGTCGCAGTCAGCAGGCTGGTGGCAACCAGCAGTTCGCCCAACAGGGTTTTTACCGGCAGCGGGTAGTTATGGTTTTCCAGGATCTGTTTCCAGGTTTCCGATACGGTAGCCAGTTCACCGCGAACGGCAAATTGCTCAAACAGATAGCGGTGTAATTGGTCGTGTTGGGCCATAATAGTCTCTCTTTCAGGTGAGTCTTACTCGTTCTCACCGTGTTTAAATTTCATCAGCTCGCGGCGTTCTTTTTTGTCCGGACGCCGATCCGGGTGCGGCATGGTCAGCGCGTTCATCTTGCGCGCCAGCGCGGTTTTTTCACGCTTTTCGACACTTTCAGGCGTCTCTTCATAAAGCGCGATTGCTTCAGTTGCCGGACGCCGATGTTCGGTAATGGCTTTAATCACCACCGTCCTTTCATCATTGCCCTGCCGCAGTGTCAGGGTGGCATTCAGTTCAACAAGCTTACTCGGCTTGCTGCGCTGCCCGTTGTAATGCACTTTGCCACCATCGACCATTTCGCGTGCGAGGGCGCGTGTTTTATAAAAGCGTGCCGCCCACAGCCATTTATCCAGCCTTACCCCGTCGGAGGGTTTTTCTTTCATTGCCTCTCCTTCATGGTCATCGTCGGGATCATCTGCCGATAGTCGTTCAGTGCCGGATGTCGCACATAGCTTTTGTCAGCAAGGCCGGAATCTGGATTAGTGACGCCCAGACAATAGCGAATGCCAAACGTTGCTGCGGAATCCAGAATCGGTTCACTGTCGTCTATGAACAGCGTTCTGCCTGGCTGCAAACCGGTTTTTTCCGCCACAGCATGCCACAGCCGCTGATCCTCTTTCGGATAACCAAATGTGTGGGTGGAAAGTAATAAATCAAGGTGTGAAGCAAGACCGGTATGTTCCAGCTTCACCGCCAGGTTATGCGGGTGCGCATTAGTCAGCAAAATGCGGCGTTTTCCGCTCGCTTTCAGTGCATCCAGGAACGGAACCGTATCTGCACGTAGTACGGCACGTGGACCGTGGGCGGTAGTCATGGCACAAATATCCAGACCCAGGCGCTCGCTCCAGTAGTCGAGACAGTACCAGTTTAGCGTATGCTGCACCGCGCTATATTGCGAGCGAATGAATTCCTGCGCTTCCTCCGGGGAGATACCCCGCTGTTCGCCGTAGGTTTCTGGCACGAGTTTCTGCCAGAAATAGTTATCAAAGGCGAGATCGAGCAGCGTGCCGTCCATATCCAGCAGGACGGTGTCAACCTCCTGCCAGGCGATATCAAGATGCATAAAGGGGAACTCTCCAGCCAGAAGACATGTGCGCGACAGGGTAGCATAACTTGCCGCGCAGTGATGTTATCCGATCAGGCTATCAGGGGCGGGGATCAGCTTAGGATTGAGACAGCTTTCGTAATATTGCTGGATCTCAGCCTGGCGTGTACGTGCGCGTTGATAGCGACGCAATGCCATGAAACCGTTCCAGAAAGTGCAGGCCAGCATGGCTAACATCAGCAAGGATGTTCCTATATAACGCCATAAACCTGCGCTATCGGGCATCCGGTGTAGATCAATATGTCGTGTACCGTTGGCATCGGTAAAGATCCCCGTCACGATCCCTTCGGCGCTGAACGGTGTCTGCATCAGCATTTGTGCCAGACGTTGAAACTCGTTCCATTGATCCTGGGCCGGGTAATCATAAAGTGAGACCTGGGGATAAGGTTGATCGACCAGGTCGCTGCCTTCATCGCTTACGATGACAAATCCGCCGGGTGCTGGGCTGTTTAGCGCCTGGGCCGCACGGGCAGTTTCACGGATCACGAATGGCGCGGTAGAGGTTGCTACCAGATTATCCAGTGATTCAGCACTGACGGGGCGCAGCAGTACGTTCACGCCATCCAGTCGACCCGCTTCCGCACGTTTTACCAATGCATCCCAGTCTTTACTGTTTCCAAGGTTTACCAGGGCATTTTTAAGCCGTATACATTCATCCGGCGAGGCACATAAATCCTGCGTTTTCAGGACGATCTCGCCAAAATCATCCAGCAGGACCATGCCTGATTTCTGAATCGCAGAGCGCAACGCCGGGCTGACGCGGGAATCATCGTCAGGTTTAGGGTGCAACTGGCGGCTCACCGTTTGGGTAAGTGCGGTCGCTTTACCGACGACATCTGACTCTGGCAGCGGTAAAGGCGGCGCATCATTCCAGATGATTTGCGAGCAGTCGAATGGCGTAAACGGCGAGGTCTGGCGAGTGTTCCAGGAACCTGGAGCATGAATATTACACATGCCGGTTCCTTTCAGTTGCAGCGTATCGCCGACTCTCACACCCGCCTCTTCAAGCTGTTTTACGCTGGTTGCTTCGACGGTCTGTGCTCCTTTAATCCACGACAGGGTAAATTTAATGGGCATGTCGAGCGGTACAAAGGCAATCAACATAGCCAGCACCGTTGCCGCTCCCCCGGCAATGACGGTACTGCGAAGCCAGTGCTGGAGAGGGAAGTTTTTCACTTCATCGTGTAGGGATAAAAACCGCCCTTGCCGAACGACATGGCGATCGAGATAAATATCGACATCAGTTTTGTGCCCAAGATCCTGGACAATCCACGGTTGCCAGTGACGGGGATAGATGAGGTCGATAATACCGAGTGAGATATTGTTGACATGTTCCTGATCGTTCTCGCCAAACAATCCCCAGCGTTTCGGCGTCCCCCTCAGGCAGTGGATTTCGCGCAAGGTGTTTTTAGCAGGGGGGGCAAACAGGCCCCACAGTCCTGCCGCCATCAGCAGCACCGCACCGCCTGCAAGCCAGGGAACAAAGACATCAGGAGTGAGCAGACAGAAGAAAAACAGCAGGAAAGCAGCGACAATCAGTACCGCTTCCCGAATGCCATCAGGTCGACTCAGAGCGTACTCCTCATGGGTTTCCTGACGAATATTCAGCAGCTCAATCTGTTCGGTCTCTTCACCACGAATAGAGGCTTGCGTGGAGCTTGCTCGTTCCAGAGCAAAGCGTGGCGCTTCCTGAACATATTCGTTGAGTGTATGACCGTTAAGGGAAATGACCAGCGGCAGGGAATCAGTATGAATGAGCTCTACGCTGTTTTCGTCATTGATGTATTGCTCCCAGAACGGCGGCAGATGTACCTCGACGGAGTCGAGATAGTAACGCCATTTGTTGGGATCATCGGTGGTGATGCCGTAGCGCGTGATCGAGCGCGTCACGCACAGTACGGTGTCGCTTTGTGCGTTCAAATTCAGAGACACAGGGGCGGCACTCGCGCCGGTCAATCCAGGGGCCAACTGTGCCTGGTTAAGGGTATCGAGATACTGTTCAACAGTGCTGCGTTCTTCCGGCGAGAGCTTGCGGGTCGTCGCGCCCGCAAACGCATTTAAAAAGGGCAGCCGATATTGACGCTGTACGCGACGCCTGTATACCCACCCTGCAAGCAATGCGCAGGCCAGCATAGCAGCGAAAAAAATCAAAATGGTGCTCATGCTTTCCCCATCTTACTTATCTTATAGGTGTAGTCAGTTGCACCTTTAACAATGAATGAGAGTCTGTGGTTGGCTATCGGCAAGTATGGAGTCGAACTTGAGCATTTTGAAGCGCATCCCAGTGACCGCAGATAATAGCAAAGCCTGACATGGCGCGATATCAGCAAATTCCTGGAATTATTTCAACCTCTTGACTTTTGTTTTGAAATGAGGATTGATTCTTGGTAGGTTGCATAAATGTAAATAAAGAACAATTGACATTGCCGAAACCGTGCAGCATATCGCACAATGAGGCCAGTTCTCACAGCAAAGACCCATCAAAGATGAGCAAACCCTTACAAAAACCCACCATTCTGAATGTTGAAACTGTTGCGAAATCGCGGCTGTTTAATGTTGAAAGTGTGGACCTGGAGTTCAGCAACGGTGTGCGTCGCGTTTATGAACGCATGCGCCCGTCATCGCGTGAAGCGGTCATGATCATTCCTATCATCGATGACCATCTCATTTTGATCCGCGAATATGCTGTGGGCACGGAATCTTACGAACTGGGGTTCTCAAAAGGGCTTATTGATCCCGGTGAAACGGTTTTTGAAGCCGCAAACCGTGAGCTGAAAGAAGAGGTCGGGTTTGGTGCAAAAGAACTCTCATTCCTGAAAAAACTGAGTATGGCTCCCTCCTATTTTTCCAGCAAAATGAATATCGTGGTGGCGGAAGACCTCTACCCGGAATCGCTGGAAGGGGATGAACCCGAACCGCTGCCACAGGTGCGTTGGCCACTGGCGCATTTGCTGGATTTGCTGGAAGACCCGGATTTCAACGAAGCACGTAACGTGAGTGCATTGTTCCTGGTTCGCGAGTGGTTGAAAGGTCAGGGGCGTTTGTAGCCCGTAAAAAAGCCGGGTAGCGACTACGCCTTACCCGGCCTGTGATTTTCCTGCCCGGAGTTCTCCGGGCATTCCAGTCTTTAAAACAGCTCGTGCGTCTCGCCGTTGTCAATCAACTCAGTTCCCACCTCATGTACCGCCTGTGTGGTTGGCTGTGTACCTTCGATGAAATATTCCTGTCGGCTGTTACCACCATTGGCAAGTTGCCCGGTGCTTCTGTCGATATTCACCGTGACGACACCCGGCGGTGGCGTCAACGGTTGTTCAGGTACACCGTCCAGAACCGCTTTCATATACGCATCCCAGGCTGGTTGTGCGCTTTTAGCGCCACCTTCGTAACCCGATATCTGATCCTTAATCGCCCCGGATGCGGTAGTTCGTCCCAAATCACGCCGGTGATCGTCAAACCCGATCCAGACAGATGTCACCACACCCGGTCCGTAACCGGAGAACCACGCATCTTTCGAACTGTTTGTCGTCCCTGTTTTGCCGCCAATGTCGTGACGCTGTAAATCGCGTCCCGCACGCCAGCCCGTCCCCTGCCAGCCCGGCTCACCAAAGATGTTGGTATTCAGCGCGCTCTTAATCAGGAAAGAGAGTGGTGTGTTAATCACATGGGGTGCGTACTCCTGGGCAGCACTCTGAGCGACCAGTGCCTGGTTGGCCTGTTCTAACTGAGGCTGAGGTACGACAGCGTTTTGCTGTTCCTGCGATATCGCCACATCCTCCATATCCTTGTTTTCAAGCACGTTGGATTTTGGCGTATCACCGTAGATCACCGGAATATCACACTCCGCACAGGCGATCTTCGGTTTTGCTTCGAAGAGGACGCCCCCCTGATCGTTCTCGATTTTACTGATGTAGTAAGGGTCGACCAGGTATCCACCGTTTGCCATTACCGAGTAACCCCTGGCGACCTGCAACGGCGTAAAGGAAGCGGAACCCAGCGCCAGCGATTCGGTATGCACAATGTTCTGTGCCGGGAATCCAAAGCGTTGCAGATATTCCGCTGCGTAGTCGACGCCCATAGCGCGCATCGCACGTACCATTACCACGTTTTTCGACTGTCCCAGACCCTGGCGAAGACGAATTGGCCCTGCATATTCTGCTGGAGAGTTCTTCGGTTGCCAGTCTGAACCCGCGCCTGCATCCCAACGGGAAATCGGCACATCGTTAAGGATACTGGCGAGCGTTAAACCTTTGTCCATCGCGGCAGTGTACAGGAATGGTTTAATGTTAGAGCCAACCTGACGCAGCGCCTGCGTGGCACGGTTAAATTTGCTCTGGTTGAAATCGAACCCACCAACCAGCGCCATCACCGCCCCGTTCTGAGGGTTGATAGAAACCAGCGCGGAGTTCACATCTGGCACTTGTGCCAGCCACCAGGCATCGCCAACCTGACGCACCCAGATTTGCTGCCCGGTCTGGACGGCATCGGTCACTTTGCGTGGGGTTGGCCCCTGCAACGTGTCGGAGCGGTACGGACGTGCCCAGCGAATGCCATCCATACGCAGGGAAACGGATGTACCGTCTGCCATCATGGCAATCGCTTCTTGTGGATCAGCTCTGGTCACCACTGCGGGTAAGAGTGGCCCGTAGGTTGGGAGTGTTTTTAACGAATCGGTAATTTTTTTGCTATCCCACGCACTTTCACCCACTTTCCACAACACATTTGATGGGCCGCGATAGCCGTGACGCATGTCGTAATCCATCACGTTATTGCGTACTGCCTGCTGTGCTGCCTGCTGAACTTTACGGGTGATGGTGGTGTAAATGCGATAGCCATCTTCATAAGCATTCTCACCATAGCGACTCACCATATCCTGGCGAACCATTTCGGTGAGATACGGTGCGGAGAAGGCAATTTCCGGGGCATGGTAATTGGCGTCGATCACGTCATTGCGAGCCTGATCGTACTCCGTCTGGCTGATATAGCCTTCACTCAGCATACGCGACAGCACGACGTTACGGCGCGCTGTTGCCCGATCCAGCGAATAGAGCGGGTTAAATGTCGATGGTGCTTTTGGCAGACCGGCAATGGTTGCCATTTCGCTCAGCGTGAGCTGTTCGATCGGCTTACCAAAGTAAACCTGCGCCGCGGCTCCAACACCATAGGCACGGTAACCGAGATAGATCTTGTTGAGGTAAAGCTCAAGGATCTCGTCTTTGCTCAGCAACTGTTCAATACGGATCGCAAGGAACACCTCTTTGATCTTACGCATCAGCGTCTTTTCAGGGCTGAGGAAGAAGTTACGCGCTAATTGCTGCGTAATCGTACTCGCCCCCTGTGACGCATGACCAGAGAACAGTGCAACGCTGGCAGCACGGAAAATCCCTACCGGATCGACACCATGATGCTCGTAAAAACGGCTATCTTCCGTCGCGATAAAGGCTTTCACCATGACTGGTGGTATTTGTTTTAAGGTCAATGGGATACGGCGTTTTTCGCCGTATTGCGCCATCAGCTCGCCATCGGCGCTATAGACCTGCATTGGGATCTGGAGGCGCACATCACGAAGTGTGGCGACATCAGGTAGCTGCGGCTCAATATATTTGTACAAACCATAAATCGAGCCTGCTCCCAGCAGAATGCAACAGACTGCAAGGATCAATAAATACTTTACGAACTTCACCGGAGATTTCCCATTTGGTTTCACTTGGGCAGTTTATAAACAATCGCGCGGTAGTATAAAGGCAAGCCTGATGCATTGATAGAGCCGTCAACCTGACGGGCGATAAGGAGATCGTGAAGCATGGCTTTCAAAACATGGCAAACGGGCGTTCATATTCAACACGATAAGGTGCGCATAGTGGCACTGACCAGAGAACAGGCAGCATGGAGCCTGCGCCGCTGGTGGGACATCCCTCTGGCAGAAGGCATTATCCGTGAGGGACAAATTCTCAAGCCAGAACAATTGGTTGAAGCGTTGAAACGCTGGCGACAGATGTTGCCGTATTACCATCGGGTGTTTCTGGCTTTTCCGGCCGCCCGAACTCTGCAAAAGACATTTTCGGGGCCAGCTCTCGCCTTACGCGATAGCGAGAAGGTGGCATGGCTGGGGTCAGCGCTATCGCGGGAGCTGGAGATGCCAGCCCAAACACTGTGTTTTGATTATTCACAAGATACCTTTAGCCGCGCGTTTCATGTCACTGCTGCGCAAAACAAAGAGGTGGCAACGCTGTTATCACTGGCTAAAACGCTGCGTTTGCGGCTGGCTTCCATTACTCCGGACGCCAGCGCGTTGGCGAATTTGCTCCCTGTTGTTGAACCTGCGCAGTGTGTCGCCTGGCGTGATGAGCATCAGTGGCTATGGGCGATGCGCCATCAGTGGGGGCGACGGGAGCGTCATCAGGCGGCAAACCTTTCGGAGCTTGCCGCGCGACTGGCGCTCTCCAGCGACGATATCGCTTTTTTTGATGCTCAGGGTCAGGACCCCTGGAGCACGTTGTCACGGTGTCAGCCGCCATTACCTGAATGTGGTGCTGAATTTACAGTCGCGCTGGCACTGGCAATGAGTGAGGTATTCGCGTGAGAACGATGAATCTCTTGCCCTGGCGACAGTATCAGCAAGCCCACTGTGTACGTTTCTGGGGGCTGATGTTTACAGGTTCCCTGTTGATTGTGCTGATGCTAATGGTGAGTTTAAGAGTTGGGGACATTCACTCCCGACACGTTTTACAGCGTGAGTTATCAGGTATTCAGACAGTACAAAACCGGCTTGAAGCGAGGCTGATGCGCGAGCAGGACGTGGCTCAACCTGATGTTGATAAGTGGTTTCCAACGCAGGTATGGCCGCCTGCACTGCTTTCGCTGGCGCACATCATTCCGTCACAGGCCTGGCTTACGCAACTGCGTTATCAACCACCTTCACTGATTTTGACGGGGTATGCGACAACACTTCCAGTACTTTCTGGGATGAATGTCGTACTCAGCAAGATCGAGGGTTTTACTCCAGGACCTGCGGGAGCACTACTCCAGGATAATCAGGGGCGCTGGGCATTTACTTTTCAGCTAAAAAAGCGAGGGTAACGGATGCATGAACTCGTTCAACGCTGGTGTGAATGTCGCCCATGTACACGGCTCTTTCTCTGGTGTGTTGGCACAAGCACGACGGTGCTCATCGCCTATTTGCTGCTGGTCAGACCCATACACACGGAGATTATCAGGCTCAATACGCAGGTGATAAATGCCTTGCACGTCAACGCATCGAAGTGGCCAGGGGCAATACGTCAGACAGCCCAGTTGAAGGCCACTGTACCGGGAAAGGAGCGGCCGTTCTCTCCACTGGAATTCCAGGCAGAGGGTACAAGGCTTGTTCACTGGAGGCCGAGGCAGGGAGGAGGTGAGCTGGTGTTGGATGCCGGTTGGGAGCAGATCCCTGAGGTGTTTTCTCGCCTTGCCTTGAGGGATGTGAAGGTCAGCGCATTTACGTTAGCTCCGGAAGGTTCGTTGCTGCGCCTGAGTGTACAGCTGGAGCAAAACGATGCGAATTAGCACGCGATACCTGATTTTGTGTTCAGTGGTGGTACTAACAGGGATGCGTGACCCTTTCCACCCGCCAGATGATCTCTGTGCGGCAGGGCAGCTAGCCCAGTGGCGTTATCAGGGGATGGTAGAAGGCATCATGACGGTTGGCATTTTGCAGGATGGGCAAAAGCGCTGGCATCGTGTCAGAAAAGATGAACATCTTCCTGTGGGATGGCGAGTGATATCCATCAATGAACGCGAGATGGTTGTTGACGTTGGCGTAACGTGTGACCCCGCTCGATGGCAGTGGCAACGAGAAGGAACGAAAACGAATGAAAACAAGGATAGCGCTCTTACTGATGGTGCTCAGCGTACCAATAGCAATAGCAAAACCAACGCCGGTCACGCTCGCGGTGGATGATGTTCCGGTAGCCCAGGTACTGCAAGCGTTGGTGGCGCAAGAAAATCGAAATCTAGTGGTGTCACCTGATGTGAGCGGCTCACTTTCGCTCTCTTTAACCCGCGTCCCCTGGCGGCAGGCGTTAAACACGGTTGTATCAAGTGCTGGGCTTATTCTGCGCGAGGAAGGGGGGATTTTTTATGTCCACACGGCGGCATGGCAGCGTGATCAACTGGCCCGCAAGGAACAGGAGCAGGCAACGCGTCAGCTCAACGCTCCCTTGGTATCACGTGCTATTTCCCTGTCTTATGCCGATGCTGTGGAACTGCAAAAATCTGCAGAAAAATTGCTTAGTCCAAAGGGGGCGTTGTCCGTTGATAAACGCACCAACCGGTTGTTGGTGCGTGATAATCAAACGGTACAGGATGCGCTACAGCATTGGGCTGGACAGATGGATGCGCCTGTCGAACAGGTGGAACTGGCGGCGCATATTGTGACGATTAACGAAAAAAGCCTGCGTGAGCTGGGCGTGAAATGGAATCTCGCCGAGGCGACACAGTCAGGTAACGTAGGGAAAATGACGACGCTGGGCGCGGATTTATCGGTTGCCAGTGCCACGACACACGTCGGCTTTAATATTGGGCGAATCAACGGCAGATTGCTGGATCTGGAACTGTCGGCACTGGAACAGAAGCAACAGCTGGAAATTATCGCCAGTCCGCGGTTGCTGGCATCCCATATGCAACCCGCCAGTATTAAGCAGGGCAGCGAAATCCCGTACCAGGTTTCCAGTGGAGAGAGTGGTGCTACCTCTGTGGAGTTCAAAGAGGCCGTCCTGGGCATGGAAGTCACGCCTGTAGTATTACCCGGCGGACGTGTGCGGTTAAAATTACACATCAGTGAAAATATGCCGGGACAGGTGTTGCAACAAGCGGATGGCGAGACGCTGGCAATTGATAAACAAGAAATTGAAACACAAGTTGAGGTAAAAAACGGAGAAACTTTGGCACTGGGCGGTATTTTCTCGCAAAAGAACAAAACCGGGAGCGATAGTGTGCCTGGACTGGGGAAAATCCCCTGGATTGGACCTCTTTTTCGCCATGACGGGAAAGACAATGAACGACGAGAGCTTGTGGTGTTTATTACACCACGTCTGGTCGGTATTCACTGATGGGAAACGATCCCCGCAATGATTTTGCATTCAGTTTGTTGCAGATGTTTGACGTGGGGCATGAATTAGCTTACAAGGAGTACCGATTTGAGTCTGACTTACGTCTTGTTGCCTTATGCGTCGGGTGCGGTGATTTAATCAGTTGCCAAACAAGCCGGAGTATTGAGATAATTTTCAGTCTGACTCTCGCTCTATTGCATATGAGGTTTCAGTTCATGTCCTGCTACGCTGGGTGTTTGCGAAGCGGGGATTACCATTAACGAATAGTCTTAGTAGTACCGAAAAAATGGCAGAGAAACGCAATATCTTTCTGGTTGGGCCTATGGGTGCCGGCAAAAGCACTATTGGGCGTCAGTTAGCTCAACAACTCAATATGGAATTTTACGATTCTGATCAAGAGATTGAGAAACGAACCGGAGCTGATGTGGGCTGGGTCTTCGATGTAGAAGGCGAAGAAGGTTTCCGTGACAGAGAAGAAAAAGTTATCAATGAACTTACGGAAAAACAGGGCATCGTACTGGCGACAGGCGGCGGTTCTGTAAAATCTCGCGAAACCCGCAACCGTCTCTCCGCCCGTGGCGTTGTGGTCTATCTTGAGACGACCATCGAAAAACAGCTGGCACGTACGCAGCGCGATAAAAAGCGCCCGCTGCTGCAAGTTGAAACGCCTCCGCGCGAAGTCCTGGAAGCCCTGGCCGGTGAACGCAATCCTCTGTACGAAGAGATTGCTGATGTGACCATTCGTACTGACGATCAGAGCGCTAAAGTGGTTGCAAACCAGATTATTCATATGCTGGAAAGCAACTGATTCTGGCTTTATATACACTCGCCTGCGGGTATAAGCAATTAAGGTGGATGTCGCGTCATGGAGAGGATTACAGTTACTCTCGGGGAACGTAGTTACCCTATCACCATCGCGGCTGGTTTGTTTAACGATCCAGCTTCCTTCTTACCACTGAAAGCGGGTGACCAGGCAATGTTGGTCACCAATGAGACACTGGCTCCGCTTTATCTCGACCGCATTCGCCGTCTGCTTGAACAAGCAGGAGTGAAGGTTGACAGTGTGATTCTGCCTGATGGCGAGCAGTATAAAAGCCTGACGGTGCTCGATACCGTCTTTACCGCACTTTTGCAAAAACCGCATGGTCGCGATACGACACTGCTTGCCCTGGGCGGCGGTGTTGTTGGCGATCTGACGGGGTTTGCAGCCGCAAGTTATCAACGTGGTGTGCGCTTCATCCAGATTCCCACTACGCTGTTGTCGCAAGTCGACTCTTCTGTTGGCGGCAAAACCGCAGTCAACCATCCGCTTGGCAAAAATATGATAGGCGCGTTCTACCAGCCCGCATCGGTGGTGGTGGATCTCGACTGTCTAAAAACATTGCCGAAGCGTGAACTGGCTTCAGGGCTTGCTGAAGTGATCAAATACGGCATTATTCTTGATGCTGAGTTTTTCCTCTGGCTCGAAGACAACATGGATGCCTTGCTGCGCCTTGACGGGCAGGCACTGGCATATTGTATTCGTCGTTGTTGTGAGTTGAAGGCTGAAGTTGTGGCAGCAGACGAGCGTGAAACCGGCTTACGTGCTTTACTGAATCTGGGGCATACGTTTGGTCACGCGATTGAAGCCGAAATGGGCTACGGCAATTGGCTTCATGGAGAAGCTGTCGCTGCTGGCATGGTTATGGCTGCTCGTGCTTCTGAGCGTTTGGGCCAGTTCAAACCGGAAGAAACGCAGCGCATCATTACGTTGCTTGAGCGTGCAGGCCTACCGGTGGCAGGACCGCAGGAAATGTCTGCACACGCGTATTTACCCCACATGATGCGCGATAAAAAAGTATTGGCAGGTGAGATGCGTCTGGTGCTCCCACTTGCAATAGGGAAGAGTGAAGTTCGCGGTGGAGTACCGCACGATGTCGTTCTTGGCGCTATCGCTGATTGTCAGCAGGCGTAACAACTAGAAAGGTCAGGCCGCTGTAAAAGGTGGTCTTTTAGCTTCAGGTGAAATGCAAAGTCGTTAGCATAAGCCTTTGAGTGGGGTGTTAAATGGATGAATTCAAACCAGAAGACGAGCTGAAACCCGATCCCAGCGATCGTCGTACTGGTCGTTCTCGTCAATCTTCAGAACGTGATAACGAGCCACAGATCAACTTTGACGATGTTGATCTAGATGCAGACGATCGTCGACCGTCACGCAGTCGCAACGTGCGTGATGAGCGAGAAGAAGAGGGTTATGAGTCTGAAGAAGGTTCAATGGACGAAGAGCCTGTAGAGCGTCGCCCACGTAAACGTAAAAAAGCGGTAGCGAAAGCGCCAGCTTCTCGCCAATACATCATGATGGGACTTGGTGTTTTAGTTTTGTTGCTGCTGATCATTGGTATCGGCTCAGCACTGAAAGCCCCGTCAACAAATTCTGGCGCGCCAACAGCGTCGACCGAGAAGAGCATTAATCTTTCTGATAATGCTGCCGATCAAGCCAATGGAGCGCAGTCAGCCCCAGGTACAACCTCCGCCGACCAGACGGCAGGAAATACCACGCCGACACCGCAGGATGTTTCCCTGCCGCCGGTCTCTTCTACCCCGACTCAGGGCCAGACGCCTGCCGTGCCAGAAGGCCAACAACGCGTTGAAGTTCAGGGAGATCTGAATAACGCCCTGACTCAGCCGCAGAATCAGGAGCAGGTGAACAACGTGGTGGCTAACTCCACGCTGCCGACTGAACCTGCAACGGTTGCGCCAATTCGTGGTGGTAATACGCAGCAGCAAACCGTGGCAACGGAAAACAAACCACGTCAAACCCAGACTCAGGTTGCCCCTCGTCAGGAACGCAAACAGGTTGTGATTGAGCCGAAACGCGAAACCAAACCGCAAACTGTTGCAAAAGCACCTGAAGTGAAGACGGTAGTTCAGCCGAAACACACTGAAACGGCAACGGTTAGCGAACCGGCAAAAGCGCCAATAACGCAGACAGCGCCGAAAGCCACATCTACCGCAACAGCGCCTGTAGCAACAGCTGCGCCAGCAGCAACCGCCACAACTTCCGGCGCGGCGGCAGGAAAAACAGCGGGCAATGTTGGTTCTCTGAAATCTGCGCCTTCCAGCAATTACACGCTACAGCTGAGCAGTTCTTCCAACTATGACAACCTCAACAGTTGGGCGAAGAAATCGAACCTGAAAAACTACGTTGTTTATCAGACAAGCCGTAACGGGCAGCCATGGTATGTGCTGGTGAGTGGCGTTTATGCGTCGAAAGATGAAGCAAAACGCGCTGTTGCCGCTCTGCCTGCGGATGTTCAGGCGAAAAACCCGTGGGCGAAACCGATTCATCAGGTTCAGGCCGATCTGAAGTAATGTTTAAAGCGCAGGATGCTGTCGGAGCTTTCTCCACAGCCGGAGAAGGTGTAATCAGTTAGTCAGCATGAAAAAAAATCGCGCTTTTCTGAAATGGGCAGGGGGGAAATACCCCCTGCTCGACGATATTAAAAAACACCTGCCAAAAGGCGAGTGCCTTATCGAGCCCTTCGTAGGGGCGGGATCGGTGTTTCTGAACACCGATTTTTCGCGTTATATCCTTGCGGATATCAACAGTGACCTCATTAGTCTCTATAACATTGTGAAGCTGCGTACCGACGAGTATGTCGACGAGGCGCGTAAATTGTTTACGCCTGAGACCAATGATCCAAATGTGTACTATCAATTCCGCACTGAGTTTAATCAGAGTCAGGATCCGTTCCGACGAGCGTTGTTGTTCCTGTATCTTAATCGCCATGGCTACAATGGGCTCTGCCGGTATAATTTGCGCGGTGAGTTTAACGTTCCTTTTGGTCGTTATAAGCGCCCCTATTTCCCACTGGCTGAGTTGTATCACTTTGCTGAAAAAGCGCAGAATGCGGAGTTTCTTTGCCTCTCATACGAAGAGTGCATGGATCAGGCAGATGTAAACTCAGTGGTTTACTGTGACCCGCCTTATGCCCCTTTGTCTGCGACGGCGAATTTTACCGCTTATCACACCAACAGTTTCAGCCCGGCAGAGCAGGCCCGTCTGGCTGAGATGGCGGAAAAGCTGGTCAGCAAAAGAATACCAGTGTTAATTTCGAATCATGATACGCCGGATACGCGCGAATGGTACAAAGCCGCGAAGCACTTTCAGGTTAAGGTGCGGCGCAGCATTAGCAGCAATGGCGGCACACGTAAAAAGGTGGACGAACTGCTGGCTCTTTATCGACCCTGAGCCGTTTTGCCCGCCGGTAAACACATTTCAAGGAGATGCGGATGAAACAGTTTTTGATTGCTCCCTCAATTCTGTCGGCCGATTTTGCCCGTCTTGGTGAAGACACCGCGAAAGCCCTTGAGGCAGGTGCGGATGTCGTCCATTTCGACGTTATGGATAACCACTACGTACCCAACCTGACCATCGGCCCGATGGTGCTTAAGGCGCTGCGTAGCTACGGTATCACTGCGCCGATTGACGTTCATTTGATGGTAAAGCCGGTGGACCGCATTGTTCCCGATTTTGCTGCTGCCGGTGCGAGCATTATTACCTTCCACCCTGAAGCTTCTGAGCATGTCGATCGCACTCTGCAACTGATTAAAGAGCACGGGTGTAAGGCGGGGCTGGTGTTTAATCCTGCAACATCGCTGAGCTATCTCGACTATGTGATGGATAAGCTGGATGTGATCCTGCTGATGTCCGTTAACCCAGGTTTCGGAGGGCAGTCGTTTATTCCTCACACCCTGGACAAATTGCGTGAAGTGCGTCGTCGTATTGATGAGTCTGGCTATGACATTCGTCTGGAAGTCGATGGTGGCGTTAAGGTGAACAATATTGGTGAAATTGCGGCAGCGGGCGCGGATATGTTTGTTGCGGGCTCCGCGATTTTTGATCAGCCGGATTACAAAAAAGTCATTGATGAAATGCGCCGGGAACTGGCAAAGGTAAGTCATGGATAAATTGCGGGCAATCCGAGGTGTAGCCTTTGACCTCGATGGTACGCTGGTGGACAGCGCGCCAGGTTTAACCAGCGCGGTAGACCAGGCGCTGTATGCGCTTGAGCTTCCTGTTGCGGGTGAAGATCGCGTCGTGACCTGGATTGGTAACGGTGCAGATGTGTTGATGGAACGCGCGCTGACCTGGGCGCGTCAGGAGCGTGCAATCTTACGTGCAGCGCAGGGGAAACCCGGCGTTGACCACGCGGACATCCCACAGGAAGAACAGCAACGCGTACTGCGTAAATTGTTCGACCGTTACTATGAAGAAACGGTTGAAGAGGGGAGCTTTTTGTTCCCGGATGTTGTCGAAACGCTGAGCACATTACGCGCGAATGGTATTCCAATGGCGCTGGTTACCAACAAGCCCACGCCGTTTGTTGCACCCTTGCTGGGCGCTCTGGATATTGCGAAATACTTCTCAGTGATCGTCGGGGGGGATGATGTTCAGAATAAAAAACCGCACCCGGAACCGATTCTCCTGGTCGCTGGAAAATTATCCTTAGCACCTGCGGAGCTGCTCTTTGTCGGTGATTCGCGCAATGATATTCTGGCAGCTAAGGCCGCGGGGAGTCTCTCCGTTGGTCTGACTTATGGCTACAACTACGGTGAAGCCATCACGCTGAGTGAGCCGGACCTGGTGTTCGACCACTTCAAAGATTTATTGCCCGTGCTCGGGCTCTCGCACAGTGAAAATCAGGAATTAAAAAATGACTAAGCCCATCGTTTTTAGTGGCGCACAGCCGTCAGGTGAATTGACCATTGGTAACTACATGGGTGCGCTGCGTCAGTGGGTGAACATGCAGGATGACTATCACTGCATCTATTGCATCGTGGATCTGCATGCCATCACCGCACGTCAGGACCCTGAGAAACTGCGTAAAGCCACGCTGGATACTCTGGCGCTCTATCTGGCATGCGGTATCGATCCTGAGAAAAGCACCATTTTCGTTCAGTCTCATGTGCCAGAGCACGCGCAACTGGGCTGGGCGCTGAACTGCTATACCTATTTTGGCGAGCTGAGCCGTATGACTCAGTTCAAAGACAAATCAGCGCGCTACTCTGAAAACATCAATGCTGGCCTGTTTGATTACCCGGTCCTGATGGCGGCAGATATTCTGCTGTATCAGACCAACCAGGTTCCTGTGGGCGAAGATCAGAAACAGCATCTGGAGTTGAGCCGTGATATTGCCCAGCGCTTCAATGCGATTTATGGCGATATCTTCAAAGTACCAGAGCCGTTCATTCCAAAATCTGGCGCACGCGTAATGTCGCTGCTGGAGCCGACCAAGAAGATGTCCAAATCCGACGATAACCGCAACAACGTTATTGGTTTGCTGGAAGATCCGAAGTCGGTGGTGAAAAAGCTTAAACGTGCCGTAACCGATTCAGACGAGCCACCTGTTGTTCGTTATGACGTGCAGAACAAAGCGGGCGTGTCCAACTTGCTGGATATTCTCTCTGGTGTAACCGGTCGTAGCATCCCTGAGCTGGAACAGCACTTCGAAGGCAAGATGTATGGTCACCTGAAAGGCGAAGTGGCGGATGCGGTGTCCGGCATGCTGACCGAGTTGCAGGAACGTTATAACCGTTTCCGTAACGACGAAGCCTTCCTGCAAAAAGTGATGAAAGACGGCGCAGATAAAGCGAGTGCGCGTGCGTCTGAAACGCTGAAAGCGGTTTACGAAGCGATTGGTTTTGTGGCGAAGCCCTAAGCTCTGGCACGATGAAAAAAACCGGGAAATTCCCGGTTTTTTTGTCTCTGCCGGGCAGTTATCCCAAATGGTCTCCGGCGAAATCTGTGAAGCATCTCGCCGTTTTGCCATATCGATCTTGAGTTATATTTTCATTTTAATGAAGATATAAATATTCACTTTACTGAAAATTAAAAATGCGCCGAACGTTTATCAAAAAAGAGGGGATGGTACTGACCACCCTGGCCCGCTACCTGCTAGGTGAGAGACGCGGTAATCGTTTGAAAACGATTGATGAGCTTGCCGGAGAGTGTGACTCATCCGTCGGGCTGACTCAGGCGGCACTGAAAACGCTTGAGTTGTCTGGCGCTATTCGCATCGAACGGCGCGGGCGAAATGGCAGTTTCCTGGTGGAGATGGACAATAAGCTGCTACTGTCACACGTTGATATCAACAATGTCGTGTGTGCCATGCCGTTGCCCTATACCCGCTTATATGAAGGGTTGGCGAGCGGGTTAAAAGCGCAGTTTGACGGGATCCCTTTTTATTATGCGCATATGCGCGGGGCAGATATCCGTGTCGAATGTTTGCTAAATGGCGTGTATGACATGGCCGTTGTCTCTCGCCTTGCGGCAGAAAGTTATCTTGCGCAGAGCGGATTGAGCATGGTCCTGGAGCTTGGTCCTCATACATACGTTGGTGAGCATCAACTGATTTGTCGTAAAGGAGAGTCCGGCACAGTGCGTCGGGTTGGGCTGGATAATCGCTCTGCGGACCAAAAAATCATGACCGAAGCCTGTTTTGGCCATCGCGATGTTGAGTTGATCAACCTCTCTTACCACGAAAGCCTGCAACGTATTGTGAAAGGGGATGTTGATGCGGTTATCTGGAACGTGGTGGCAGACGCGGAGCTTGCGTTACTTGGACTGGAAGCGACGCCGTTAACCAATGATCCACGTTTTTTGCAGGCCACCGAAGCGGTCATTTTGACTCGCAAAGATGACTACCCAATGCAGCATTTATTACGAACTGTTGTTGATAAGCAGGCACTGCTCGCCCATCAACAAAGTGTGGTGAACGGTGAACGAGAACCAAGTTATTAAGGCATCTTCAATGGAAAACAGACTTAACCTGCTTTGCGAGGCAGGGGTTATCGACAGGGATATTCGCGACGGCATGGTCCGGGTGGTTTCACGGATGGCGCAAGAGTGGGGTTTACCGGTCTTTGCATATTCCCACGCATGGCGATCGCTCAATAACATTCATGCCGATCACGTAATAACATCCATGCCGATCACTCAA
>NZ_WLVC01000044.1:0-38287 GCF_016859735.1 Lelliottia sp. RWM.1
TGCAGAAAAATGACTGACTGCTGCATTCCACAGCAAAACACCGCCTTATACCCTTTTGCTCACAGACTTATCCACAACCCGACGAAATTTTGAAAATTCGCGAGCACTACGCAAACGTTTTCGTTAAAATGCACGCGAAAAACAAGGATGCCCCGTTAGGGGTGTTAGATGAGTTTTTCGCGGAAAACTCATCTAACGCTCTCTGTAATCGTGAAATCCAGGGGATTTACCATGCAACAACGTCGTCCAGTCCGCCGCGCTTTGCTCAGTGTTTCTGATAAAGCTGGCATCATTGAATTCGCACAGGCACTTTCTGCACGTGGTGTAGAGCTGCTTTCCACTGGCGGTACAGCGCGCCTGTTAGCAGATAAAGGCCTGCCGGTAACCGAAGTGTCCGATTACACCGGTTTCCCAGAAATGATGGATGGACGCGTCAAGACTCTGCACCCGAAAGTTCACGGCGGTATTCTGGGTCGTCGCGGCCAGGATGATGGGATCATGAACCAGCACGGGATCGCACCAATCGATATGGTTGTTGTTAACCTTTACCCGTTCGCCCAGACGGTTGCCCGTGAAGGGTGCTCGCTGGAAGATGCCGTAGAGAATATTGATATCGGCGGCCCAACCATGGTTCGCTCCGCTGCCAAGAACCATAAAGATGTCGCGATTGTAGTAAAGAGCAGCGATTACGAAACCATTATTAAAGAGATGGATGCCAATGAAGGTTCTCTGACCCTCGACACCCGTTTCGATCTCGCCATTAAAGCGTTCGAACACACCGCAGCTTATGACAGCATGATTGCCAACTACTTCGGTAGCCTGGTTCCTGCTTACCACGGCGACAGCAACGAGCCTTCTGGTCGCTTCCCACGCACGCTGAACCTGAACTTCATTAAGAAGCAGGATATGCGTTACGGTGAGAAC
Source organism: Lelliottia sp. RWM.1 (assembly GCF_016859735.1). NCBI lineage: Bacteria > Pseudomonadati > Pseudomonadota > Gammaproteobacteria > Enterobacterales > Enterobacteriaceae > Lelliottia > Lelliottia sp. RWM.1. The sequence goes on from NZ_WLVC01000044.1 coordinate 925, forward strand.
AGCCACCAGCAGGCAGCCTTCTATATAGAAGAAGAGGTAAAAGAAGCCTCTGTTGCGACAGCACAGCAAGTACAGGGCAAGGCCCTCTCTTATAACAACATTGCTGACACCGACGCGGCACTGGAATGCGTGAAAGAGTTCAGCGAACCCGCATGTGTTATCGTGAAACACGCAAACCCATGTGGCGTCGCGGTAAGCACCTCCATTCTGGACGCTTACGATCGCGCCTACAAAACCGACCCAACCTCAGCCTTCGGCGGCATTATTGCGTTCAACCGTGAACTGGATGCGGAAACAGCCCAGGCCATTATCTCCCGACAGTTTGTAGAAGTGATCATCGCCCCATCCGCAACTGAAGATGCGCTGAACATCACCTCCGCCAAACAGAACGTGCGTGTTCTGATTTGTGGCCAATGGGCTGAACGTGCTCCAGGCCTGGACTTCAAACGCGTCAACGGCGGCCTGCTGGTTCAGGACCGCGATCTGGGTATGGTCACTGCGGGTGATCTGCGCGTTGTTACCAAGCGCCAGCCAACCGAGCAGGAACTGCGTGATGCGCTGTTCTGCTGGAAAGTGGCGAAGTTCGTGAAATCCAACGCCATTGTTTATGCAAAAGAAAACATGACCATCGGGATAGGTGCAGGCCAGATGAGCCGCGTCTACTCCGCGAAAATTGCCGGCATTAAAGCAGGTGATGAAGGTCTGGAGGTGAAAGGCTCCGCCATGGCGTCTGATGCGTTCTTCCCGTTCCGTGATGGTATTGATGCTGCTGCAACTGTCGGCATCACCTGCGTGATCCAGCCGGGTGGTTCTATTCGTGATGATGAAGTCATTGCTGCAGCCGACGAACACGGCATCGCAATGATCTTCACCGATATGCGTCACTTCCGCCATTAATCCACGGAGCAGACAATGAAAGTATTAGTAATTGGTAACGGCGGGCGTGAACATGCCCTGGCCTGGAAAGCTGCGCAGTCTCCGCGAGTAAAAACGGTTTTTGTTGCACCGGGTAATGCGGGTACAGCGCTGGAACCTGCTTTGCAGAACGTCGCTATTGGCGTAACCGATATTCCGGCACTGCTGAGCTTTGCCCAAAACGAGAAAATCGATCTGACCATCGTTGGCCCGGAAGCGCCGTTGGTGATTGGGGTGGTTGATGCATTCCGTGCTGCGGGCCTGAAAATCTTCGGCCCAACAGAAGGTGCTGCACAGCTGGAAGGCTCTAAAGCTTTTACCAAAGACTTCCTTGCACGCCATAAAATCCCAACGGGTGAATACCAGAACTTCACTGAGGTTGAACCGGCACTTGCCTATCTGCGTGAAAAAGGCGCGCCGATTGTGATCAAAGCAGACGGTCTGGCCGCAGGTAAAGGCGTGATCGTGGCAATGACGCTCCAGGAAGCCGAAGACGCTGTTCAGGATATGCTGGCCGGTAACGCCTTTGGCGATGCAGGCCATCGTATCGTGATCGAAGAGTTCCTGGACGGTGAAGAAGCCAGCTTTATCGTGATGGTCGACGGTGAACATGTCCTGCCGATGGCCACCAGTCAGGATCATAAGCGCGTTGGCGATGCCGATACCGGCCCGAACACGGGTGGCATGGGCGCATATTCTCCTGCTCCGGTCGTCACGGATGAAGTCCACCAGCGCACCATGGAACGTATCATTTGGCCAACCATCAAAGGTATGGCGGCAGAAGGCAACACCTACACCGGTTTCCTCTACGCCGGGCTGATGATCGATAAGCAGGGTAATCCTAAGGTTATCGAGTTCAACTGCCGCTTTGGAGATCCAGAAACTCAACCGATTATGCTGCGCATGAAGTCCGACCTGGTGGATCTCTGCCTGGCTGCCTGCGACGGCAAGCTGGACGAGAAAACGTCAGAATGGGACGAACGCGCATCACTGGGTGTGGTGATTGCTGCTGGCGGTTATCCTGGCGACTACAACACGGGCAATGAGATCCACGGTTTGCCGCTGGAGGACGTTGAAGGTGGCAAGGTGTTCCATGCAGGAACGAAGCTCTCTGACGACGATCGTGTTCTGACCAACGGTGGGCGCGTGCTTTGCTCTACGGCGCTCGGGAATACCGTCGCGGAAGCACAGAAACGTGCGTATGCCTTAATGGCGGATATTCGCTGGGACGGCAGTTTTAGCCGACATGACATTGGCTATCGTGCCATTGCGCGTGAGCAAGGCGAGTAATACCCCTAACCCTCTCCCTCAAGGGAGGGGGGATTTACCTCAAAAACTTTTCTCTGTTGGTTGCCAGGTACAGAAATCTTCGTTCGCCACCAGCAGCAGTTGAGAACCTTCCGGCGCTTCAAGCCACGCCACACTCACCTCAACCGACGAATGACGTTGCCGTCGGACAATATGCTCCATCGCCCAGGACTCAAGATCTGGCTTCACTGTTTGTCCTTCACACGTGGTCACTGTGCCATTTGCATGCCAGCGCCCCTGACGCAACATGACTCGTCCCTGACGCAGGGCATCACTGGTCTGGCGAATTTGCTCTGCCCGGTATCGGTATAACGCAATTTGATCGCTGGAGAGTTGCTGCTTTTGACCATGGGTTTCACGCTGCATGAAGCTCAGTTCACCGTGATCATCAAAACGCACGCGGACATGTTCTGGGGTCTTGCTGTAGATATTCAGTTCAATCAGCGAAAGGGTATCGCCCTGCCAGCGGTATTCTGAGGTGGACGTATTACCGGTATGCCACGGACTGAATACTGAGAGAAGGTGGACTTCACCGCCTGAGTCTTTACGCCAAATCCGCACTGCCCCCTGATTATCAGCGTATCCGCTGGCGGTAAACGGTGGCAGAGAAGAATCATGGCTACAGGCTGACAGCAACAGTACGCCCACCAGCACGCGAACACCGCGCCAGACAGACAAAAGGGGCGTTGCCGCCCCTTCGTTAAAACTGTTCACTGCCACGCGTCTTACTTAACAGCGTCTTTCAGTGCTTTACCAGAAACAAATGCCGGCACGTTAGCTGCGGCGATTTTGATTTCTTTACCGGTCTGCGGGTTGCGGCCAGTACGCTCAGCGCGGTGGTTCACTTTGAAGGTACCGAAACCAACCAGTTGTACAGCATCGCCTTCTTTCAGAGACTCAGTAATAGCAGCCAGGGTAGATTCCAGAGCAGCTTTAGCCTGCACTTTAGACAGATCAGCCTTGTCCGCAATTACATCAATCAGTTGAGTCTTGTTCATAAGTTATCCTTTCAATGTGTTTATCGCTTGCTAAGCATCGAGTGCGACGAAAATGCCAAAAAAGCACTCTCCTGCATACACGCACCGATAGCCACTTTTTTTCGCCCCCCAAATGTAGACCAGACGGGGGGCAGAAGGGAAGAGTCGAGGTGCGACAAAACAGGCGTTAAATCACGTTTTGTTGTCTCATTGGTTAAAAATTATACCAATATTGCTCTCACCGGCCTCACGTAAGTCCGCACGCAGGCCTTTAATCAGTTCAATATCGCGTTCTTCGCAGTCTGCAAGAAGTCGGAATATTTCCCACTGAATATCCCATTCTTGCTCTACTGCCGGGTTTGCCCGGAGCTCTTCGTCGGTCATTTCTCGACCTTCTTGCGTCATTTCCAGCATTGCAACGCTGGTAATTGATGCCTTACTCACTTCGATTGCATGTTCCAGTGTTTCGCCGCTCAGACGCGAATGAATCAGCTCGCTGAGTGCTACGCACGCATCGATAGCCGGATAGACACCATACACATCATAGTCATCCGCTGCCGGGATCGCCTCTTCCAGCTTTTCCAGTTGGGAATCAAAGTTCACTTTTGCATCTTTGACCGTCAGCGTTTCCCAAATTAGATCGAGAATACGGCGATAAATCTGACCTTCACCAAACTCAGTCTGCTTGCAGAACATCGCATAGTTCGGGTACATGCGCTCACACAGGCAGGCCATAAACGTGACGTGCTGCCAGCTTTCCAGCTTCTCAAGGCGCAGATGAATCGGGTTTTGTAACATGATGATGTCTCAGAATCGGAAATTAGCGGCAGTTTACCTGAATCACCGCTGAATTTCCTGCCAACGAATAAATGTCGGACGCTCTGATGCAACCGCATCAGCCCAGCGTGTCGGCTCCGGTAAACGATAGTTTCGGGTACAACGCTGTACCCATGCCAGAGCGCTATCCATACCAACACGGTGACCGGTGGAGACAAAAAGCGGATTACAGCGTGCTTTGCTCCGCCATACCCACGCCAGTTGTTCACCTTTATCGATAAGCGAGGCCAGTGCTCCTTGTTCGGTCGGAAGTGGTTCAAATGCACCACAGAGGCGTTTTTTCGCGACCCCAATAGTGGGGACATCCACCAGCAGGCCAAAGTGGCTGGCGACACCTAGCCGGCGCGGGTGGGAAATACCGTGACCATCAACAAAGACCAGATCGGGTTTTTGTGAAAGTTTCTCCCACGCAGCAAGCAACGCGGGGTATTCACGAAAAGAGAGGAAACCAGGAATGTAAGGCAGCATGGTGGCAATGCGTGCCACTTTGTACTCCACCAGCTCAAGTGAGGGATAGCGTAACAGCACGATCGCCGCCCGCGTCACTTCGCCCCCCTGTTCAAAACCGACATCAGCCCCCGCGATCAATTGCGGAGGGTCTCTCTCCAGACAATCATGTCTGATCACGGATGACGCGAGTTCGATTTGCTCTGCGCGAAGCGACGCAAGATCCATACTACGTCCTACTGGTGATACTGGGCGGAAAGTCGGTGTACCGACTCTACAAACACGCCCGCATGTTCTGGTGGTACGTCCTGATGAATACCGTGGCCCAGATTGAAGACATGGCCTTCACCCTGGCCAAATCCAGCCAGAATGGTCGCTACTTCTTCCTCGATCCGCGCAGGCTGAGCATACAACATGGAAGGGTCCATATTGCCTTGCAGCGCGACCTTATCGCCAACCCGACGGCGGGCATCGGCGATATCGGTCGTCCAGTCCAGCCCAAGAGCATCACACCCGGTCGCAGCCATCGCTTCCAGCCATTGGCCGCCACCTTTGGTGAACAGCGTAACCGGTACACGGCGGCCATCGTTTTCGCGCAACAGCCCATCCACAATTTTGTGCATGTAGTGCAGCGAGAACTGCTGATAATCACGCCCGGTCAGCACACCTCCCCAGGTATCGAAAATCATCACCGACTGCGCACCTGCTTTAATCTGTGCATTGAGGTACAGCGTGACGCTCTTCGCCAGCTTATCGAGCAACGCATGCAGAACCAGGGGTTCGGCATACATCATCTTTTTAATCATGGTAAAAGCTTTACTGCTACCACCTTCAACCATATAGGTTGCCAGCGTCCATGGGCTGCCGGAGAAACCAATCAGCGGGACTTCGCCTTTTAGCTCACGTCGAATTGTACGAACAGCGTTCATCACGTAACCCAGCTCTTGCTCCGGGTCCGGGATTGACAGCTTATCCACATCGGCTTTGCTTTTTATCGGTGAACTAAAACGTGGGCCTTCGCCGGTTTCAAAATACAGCCCAAGACCCATTGCATCCGGAATGGTCAGAATGTCCGAAAAAAGAATCGCTGCATCCAGCGGATAACGACGCAACGGCTGGAGTGTCACTTCACAGGCCAGCTCTGCGTTTTTGCACAGTGACATAAAATCGCCCGCTTGCGCGCGCGTGGCTTTGTACTCCGGCAGATAGCGCCCTGCCTGACGCATCATCCACACAGGGGTGACATCAACGGGCTGGCGCAGTAGCGCACGCAGATAACGATCGTTCTTCAGTTCGGTCATTTTTGCAGTTCCTTAAGCGTTATGCCGCCAGTGTATACACAAAATCATTCAAAGTGGATCAAGCAGGCCATTTGAACGATAAAGCCGTTGCATCACATCATTCATACTCGGCCCGGCACATTGCGACGGTATCTTCTATCAGGCGACGCGCCACCGTACCTGGCGGAGGTAATAGCGGTAAATCGTCATAACGATACCAGTTCGCTTCCAGCAGCTCTTTTTGGTCGATAACAATCTCGCCGCTAGCGTAGTCAGCCATAAATGCCGTCATCAGCGATTGGGGGAATGGCCAGGGTTGCGAGGTCACGTAGCGCAGGTTTTTGACTTTGATACTGCTCTCTTCCATCACCTCACGCGCAACTGCTTGTTCCAGCGTCTCGCCCACTTCGACAAACCCCGCTAACACGGTATGCACACCGTTGCGATGACGGGTATGTTGGGCCAGCAAAATGGAGTCGTCACGCCGGATGGCAACGATAATGCACGGCGCAATTTGTGGGTAATAGCGCTCGCGACAGTGGCTGCACAGCATCGCCCATTCGGTTTTGCTTGAGTGCATGGTGTGACCGCAGTAGCCACAATATTTATGCGAACGATAAAATTCAGCCAGTTGCACAGCCCGGCCCGCTAACTGGAACAGGCCGACATCAAGATCAAGTACCTGGCGAACCGATCCCATCTCCTGACGTCGTGGCTGTTGGATCAACCACGCGGGATCGCCCTGCCATTCGCCGATCCTGAGTGCGCTTTGCCCCACAAGATCGAAATTTCCTGCCGCGCCATATGGTATTTCTCCGGCAGGCAACCATAATTTTTGTTCGTGGCTGATGAACCACCAGCCGCGATCCGATTTTTCAATAATACGATCCATATCTATTGCACTACCTTCGCTTCACTGACATGTTGTTAGCATTGTGATGACATTTTTGGGTGAGCAGCTTTAATTCTAAACCTTGCGGAGTCGAACATGTTAAACCAGCTAGAAAGCCTGACAGAGCGCGTTGGAGGAAGTAATAAACTGGTGGATCGCTGGCTACATGTGCGCAAGCATCTGCTCGTAGCTTATTACAATCTGGTCGGTATTAAGCCTGGCAAAGAATCCTATATGCGGCTGAACGAAAAAGCACTGGATGATTTTTGTCAGAGCCTGGTCGACTACCTGTCCGACGGCCATTTCAACATTTATGAACGCATTATCCGCGAAATGGAAGGTAGCAGCCCGTATTTAACAGCAACCAAGCTTTATCCGTTGCTGGAAGCCAATACCCAGAAAATCATGGATTATTACGATTCCACACTCGAAAACGCGATTGACCATGATAACTACCTGGAATTTCAGCAGGCGTTATCCGATCTCGGCGAAGCCATGGAAGCGCGATTTACGCTGGAAGACAAGCTGATCGCCCTCGTACTGGATAACAATTTGAAAGCCAGCAACGAAGATAACATCGCGCGGCCTGCTTGAGTTCTTAGTCGTTAACGAGTAGTTTACAAACACCGCTCCTGCACTGCAGGAGTGTTTTCTTGTCGGAGTGCCCAGTACTGATGTGTATACAGATGTACGGGCTGAGACCGTTAATTCGGGATCCGCGGAACCTGATCAGGCTAATACCTGCGAAGGGAACAAGAGTCAATCTGCTGTTGTATCGCCTTTGGGCGATCCTTCCTCTTGCTTCATCCGTCGTCTGACAAGCCATGTCCTTCACTTTTGGAATGAGCTATGTCTGCACCTAAACTGACCCGCCGCGAACAACGCGCGCAAGCACAACACTTCATCGATACGCTGGAAGGCACAGCGTTCCCGAACTCAAAACGTATCTATATCACAGGCTCCCAACCCGATATCCGCGTACCCATGCGCGAAATCCAACTGAGCCCAACGCTCATTGGCGGGACCAAAGATAATCCGCAGTTTGAAGAGAATGAAGCCATCCCGGTATACGATCCGTCGGGTCCCTACGGCGATACGGAGATCGCAATTAACGTTCAGCGCGGTCTGGCAAAGATGCGCCAACCGTGGATAGATGCCCGTAACGACAGTGAATCACTCTCCGATCGCAGTTCTGCTTACACAAAAGAGCGTCTGGCTGATGATGGCCTGGATGAACTGCGCTTTACAGGCCTGCTGACGCCAAAACGCGCGAAAGCAGGTAAATGCGTGACGCAGCTGCACTACGCACGCCAGGGCATCGTGACGCCTGAGATGGAATTTATCGCTATTCGCGAAAACATGGGGCGTGAGCGTATCCGCAGTGAAGTGTTGCGCCACCAGCACCCAGGCGAAGGTTTTGGCGCACGCCTGCCTGAGAACATTACACCGGAATTTGTGCGTAATGAAGTCGCCGCTGGCCGCGCCATTATTCCCGCCAATATCAACCACCCGGAATCAGAGCCGATGATCATTGGCCGTAACTTCCTGGTCAAGGTCAATGCCAACATTGGCAACTCAGCAGTGACCTCCTCCATCGAAGAGGAGGTGGAAAAACTGGTCTGGTCGACACGCTGGGGAGCCGATACCGTGATGGACCTGTCCACGGGCCGTTATATTCACGAGACCCGCGAATGGATCCTGCGTAACAGCCCTGTGCCAATAGGTACGGTTCCGATCTACCAGGCGCTGGAGAAGGTGAACGGGATCGCTGAAGATCTCACCTGGGAAGCTTTCCGCGATACCTTACTGGAACAGGCCGAGCAAGGCGTTGACTACTTCACGATTCACGCGGGTGTCCTGTTACGTTACGTGCCGATGACCGCCAAACGCTTGACCGGAATTGTCTCTCGCGGTGGATCTATCATGGCAAAGTGGTGTCTGTCGCATCACCAGGAAAACTTCCTCTACGAACACTTCCGCGAAATTTGCGAAATCTGCGCCGCATACGATGTTTCACTGTCGCTGGGTGACGGCCTGCGTCCTGGCTCCATTCGTGATGCTAACGATGAGGCACAATTTGCCGAGCTGCACACTCTGGGAGAGCTGACCAAAATCGCCTGGGAGTATGACGTCCAGGTGATGATTGAAGGCCCGGGCCACGTGCCGATGCAGATGATCCGCCGCAATATGACCGAAGAGCTGGAACACTGCCATGAAGCGCCGTTCTACACTCTGGGGCCGCTTACGACCGATATCGCTCCAGGTTACGACCATTTCACCTCCGGGATTGGTGCAGCGATGATCGGCTGGTTCGGCTGTGCCATGCTCTGCTACGTGACGCCGAAAGAGCATCTCGGTTTGCCAAACAAAGAGGACGTGAAGCAAGGGCTGATTACTTACAAAATCGCCGCTCACGCAGCGGATCTGGCCAAAGGCCATCCGGGGGCCCAGATCCGCGATAACGCCATGTCGAAAGCGCGCTTTGAATTCCGCTGGGAAGACCAGTTTAACCTGGCGCTAGATCCGTTCACCGCCCGCGCCTACCACGATGAAACGCTGCCGCAGGAATCAGGCAAAGTGGCACACTTCTGCTCCATGTGCGGGCCAAAATTCTGTTCGATGAAAATCAGCCAGGAAGTGCGCGATTACGCGGCAGCCCAAACCATCGAAGTGGGTATGGCAGATATGTCAGAAAACTTCCGCGCCAAAGGCGGCGAAATCTACCTCAAAAAAGAGGAGGCGTAATGTATCAGCCCGATTTTCCCCCCGTGCCTTTCCGTTTAGGGCTTTATCCGGTGGTGGATAGTGTGGAGTGGATTAAGCGTCTGCTGGAAGCAGGCGTACGTACGATCCAGCTTCGCATCAAAGACAAACGGGATGAAGAGGTGGAGGCCGACGTGGTCGCAGCCATTGAACTCGGACATCGTTATGATGCCCGCCTCTTTATCAACGATTACTGGCAACTGGCGATCAAGCACAAGGCCTATGGCGTGCATCTCGGTCAGGAAGATCTGGAGACAACTGATCTCCGCGCCATTCGCCAGGCGGATTTGCGCCTTGGCGTCTCGACGCACGACGATATGGAAATTGATATCGCACTGGACGCCCGCCCATCCTATATCGCACTCGGTCACGTCTTTCCGACACAAACCAAACAGATGCCGTCAGCCCCTCAGGGGCTGGTGCAACTGGCTGGCCATATCCAGCGTCTGGCGGATTACCCTACTGTCGCCATCGGCGGGATCAGCCTTGAACGCGCTTCTGCTGTTCTGGCGACCGGCGTCGGCAGTATCGCCGTTGTCAGTGCCATAACCCAGGCTACCGACTGGCAAGCCGCGACAGCACAGCTCTTAGAACTGGCAGGAGAAGGCGATGAACGACCATGATTTTATGCGTTACAGCCGTCAGATCCTGCTGGATGACATCGCTATCGACGGCCAGCAAAAACTGCTCGCCAGCCGGGTGCTGGTTGTTGGTCTTGGCGGATTAGGCGCACCGGCGGCCCTGTACCTGGCAGGCGCTGGAGTCGGTACGCTGGTGCTCGCCGATGACGATGACGTACATCTGAGCAATCTCCAGCGCCAAATTCTCTTTACGACGGAGGATATCGACCAGCCTAAAGCGCATATCACCCGACAAAGGTTGAATCAGTTGAATCCTGATATTGACCTGATCGCAATTCAGGAGCGGCTAAGTGGGGAAAAACTGCAGCACGAAGTCGCGCTTGCCAGTGTGGTGCTGGACTGCACCGACAACATGGCAACGCGCCAGGCCATTAACGCCGCCTGTGTAGAGAACAATACGCCACTGATCACCGCCAGTGCGGTCGGTTTTGGCGGGCAAATGATGGTTCTGACACCACCGTGGGCACAGGGATGTTACCGCTGCTTATGGCCAGATGACATCGAGCCTGAGCGCAACTGCCGCACGGCTGGCATCCTTGGCCCGGTCGTGGGCGTCATGGGAACACTGCAGGCGCTGGAGACACTCAAGCTGCTCAGCGGCATGGAGACGGAACGCAATACTCTGCGACTGTTTGATGCCCGATCCAGCGGCTGGCGGCATCTGGCCTTACAGCGGGCCCACCATTGCCCGGTCTGCGGAGGCCACCATGCGCATTCTGTTTAACGATGAGCCGATGCAGTGTGATGAGGGGCTGACTATTGCCGCGTTACTCGACACGTTACGTCAGCTAAAGCCAGGTGCTGCCCTGGCGCTTAATCAACAGATCCTGCCGCGTGAGCAGTGGGAGCATCAGCAGGTGCGCGAAGGCGACCATATCCTGCTGTTTCAGGTTATCGCAGGGGGTTGAGATGTTACGCATTGCCGACAAAATATTTGATTCACATCTGTTTACCGGAACCGGAAAATTCGCCTCTCCACAGTTGATGGTCGATGCCATCCGCGAAAGCGGCAGCCAGCTTGTCACTCTGGCGATGAAACGGGTAGACCTGCGTAATCACAACGACGCTATCCTTGCCCCACTGCTGGCAGCTGGCGTCACGCTGCTGCCAAACACCTCAGGAGCAAAAACCGCCGAAGAGGCTATCTTTGCCGCCCAGTTAGCACGGGAAGCGCTCGGAACCCACTGGCTAAAGCTGGAAATCCATCCTGACGTTCGCTGGCTTCTTCCCGACCCAATCGAAACGCTGAAAGCGGCAGAAAAGCTGGTGAAGCAAGGGTTTATCGTCCTGCCTTATTGCGGCGCGGACCCTGTGTTATGCAAACGGCTGGAAGAAGTGGGTTGTGCGGCAGTGATGCCATTAGGCGCGCCTATTGGCTCCAACCAGGGGCTGGAAACACGCGCAATGCTGGAAATCATTATCGAGCAGGCAACCGTACCTGTTGTTGTGGATGCCGGTATTGGTGTCCCGAGCCATGCAACCCAGGCTCTGGAAATGGGTGCGGATGCCGTTCTGGTCAACACGGCGATTGCAGTGGCTGACGATCCAGTGATGATGGCCCGCGCTTTCCGTCTGGCAGTGGAAGCCGGTATGTTGGCACGCCAGTCTGGTCCTGGTTCACGCAGTTTTCAGGCACAAGCCACCAGCCCCCTGACCGGATTTCTGGGGGCATTATCATGAGTACGTTTACCGACCGCTGGCGACAACTCAACTGGGACGATATTCGCCTGCGAATCAACAGTAAAACGCCAGCCGATGTTGAGCGCGCGTTAACCACACGTCATGTCACCCGTGAAGATATGATGGCCCTGCTTTCGCCTGCGGCCAGCGCATATCTGGAGCCAATGGCACAGCGCGCGCAGCGGCTTACCCGACAACGGTTTGGCAATACGGTCAGTTTTTACGTTCCGCTTTATCTTTCCAACCTGTGCGCCAACGACTGTACCTACTGCGGCTTTTCCATGAGCAACCGTATTAAGCGTAAAACGCTTGATGAAGGCGAAATCGCGCGCGAGTGTGCGGCTATTCGGGAGATGGGTTTCGAGCATCTACTGCTGGTCACCGGAGAACACCAAGGGAAGGTCGGGATGGATTATTTCCGCCAGCACCTGCCTGCCATTCGCCGCGAATTTGCGTCGCTACAGATGGAAGTCCAGCCTCTGTCACAGGAAGACTATACAGAGCTGAAAACCCTCGGACTGGATGGCGTAATGGTATACCAGGAAACGTACCATGAAGCGATGTACGCGCAGCATCATCTGAAGGGGAAAAAGCAGGATTTCTTTTTCCGTCTTGAGACGCCGGACCGGTTGGGACGCGCCGGAATCGATAAAATCGGCCTGGGTGCACTCATTGGCCTGTCTGATAGCTGGCGAGTGGACTGCTATATGGTTGCTGAACATTTACTGTGGCTTCAACAGTACTACTGGCAGAGTCGCTACTCCATCTCCTTCCCGCGGTTGCGTCCCTGCGCAGGTGGAGTCGAACCTGCCTCGCTGATGGATGAACGCCAGCTGGTGCAAACTATCTGCGCATTTCGTCTGTTAGCGCCGGAAGTCGAATTATCTCTCTCAACACGGGAATCTCCGGCATTTCGTGACCAGGTGATCCCCCTTGCAATTAACAACGTCAGTGCCTTTTCCAAAACGCAGCCGGGTGGCTATGCTGACGATCATCCCGAGCTGGAGCAGTTTGCCCCTCATGATGGTCGTCGCCCTGAGGACGTGGCTGATGCGCTGACTGCGCAAGGTCTACAACCGGTATGGAAAGACTGGGACAGCTGGCTGGGGCGTACCTCGCACGTACGCTGAAACGGCATGTAACTGCATCAAAAGATTACGTGGCCGCTCGGGGAATCACGATTGCACAATTGTCAGGTTTCCCCCTTTTTTTTACTCTTACGTCGTTAGCAACGGACGCTGACCAGGGCGAAAAGCTTCTTCCTCGTTTCGCCCTGCCTTCATCAGAAGGACATAAACTAAAGTTGAATAGACCAAAAAAAATAATCACTTTCTTATCTATTCTTAAGATAAATCATCCTGCCTTCAGGAGGTGGCAGTATAATTAACGAGCAATATCCTTGAATTAGCACGGCTAGCAAGGAGTGTTCGTTTTAACGCTTAACATTTCTGGAACGACTTACAACTCATGGCACTTAAAAGCAGAAAACTTTCTTTTACTACACCGATTATGGTGAGTTTCTCAGGTATCCTGCTCAGCTTCGTGTTGATTGCTGTGTTTATTACTTTCACCCAGCGAAGTGATTTTCTTGAGGATTATCATAAGATCAATCGCAACTTCACCCATAATCTGGCGGTGAATTATACGGAGTCAATTTTACGCGAGAATGACTATATCCTTGCTCATGCAGTGACCTTCTTTTCCCGAAATAACCAACTCGACAACACCATCAATGGTGATCCTGAGAAAGGGCTGCAGCTCCTGATGCAACTGCAAAACCTGATGCCAATGGTTTCGTCGATCTCACTGGCAGACACTGCAGGACACTATCTTCGCGCACCCGAAGTGCTGTCTACCGATAAAAGTGCAACCTTTGATGCACGCACCCGCCCATGGTTTATTGCCCAGGCAGAAACAAGCTCGTTCAGTCGATATACCAGCCCCTATATTGATTATTTTCTCAAGCACCCCACGATCACAATCTATAAGCCTGTGATATCTCCAGGGGGAAGACTAAAAGGCACGCTGGCATTTCATCTCGATTTAACGTCAATGAGCTATACCTTGCGTCAGATGGTTGCCCCGGTACAGGGTGAATTTTACATTGTAGAGCGCGATGGAAAAGTCGTTCTGCACCCTGACTCTGGCATGCTCTTTAAGAGACATGTCAGTGAAAAGCTGATGGAGCAAATGACCAGCGGCGAAGGGCATATCTATGACAAGAAAACCCGAACCTGGTATTACTACTATTCCTTTACCAACCCGGACTGGTTCGTGATCTACCAGGTCTCCGGGGCCACCCTTAACGAGCTGACTCGCCATGAAACGACCATCATAGGATGGGGATTTTCACTGGCTGCGATAATTATCATCCTGTTTGGGCTGTACTTACGTCATGCCTCAAGCACCATCCTGATGAACATCATTAATGCGATAAAGACTGGGGATGTCAGTCGAACCCCTCGTCTTGAGGCAATGCTCAGTCATACGATTCAGTCAAATAAAGAGCGCGAAATGGCTTATGTTCGCCAGGCCACCCACGATGCGCTGACGGGCTGTAAGAATCGTCGGGCATTCGACAGTGATATCGCTGAACTGATGAATAACCATCAACCCTTCGCGCTGGCATTGGTTGATATCGATAACTTTAAATCCATCAACGATACCCTGGGCCATCTGAGCGGCGATATCGTCCTGCGTAACGTGGCACGTGAAGGGCTGCAAGTCATGCAGCCGCATAATATTTCCGTGTATCGCTATGGTGGTGAGGAATTTGCCGTTATCTTCCCGGCAGAGTTACTCAATTCAGCTTCCGCGATTCTGGAAGGATGGCGCATTGCGGTTGAAAAACGCATCTGGCGGGAAGAAAATCTTCATGTGACCTTTAGTGCCGGGCTCGGTGAGTGGCAATTCGAGCCGCTGGAGCAGTTTGTTGGCAGCGTCGATAGCGCGCTCTACCGCGCCAAACAACAGGGCAAAAATCGGATTTTAAACACATCAGACAGCTAATAACTCCCCCTTTTCTGTGCCCGTTTCTGCGGGCACATTTCTTTCTGCGTTAAAATTGTAACCGGTTTCAGAAAAAACCAGATTTCTTTGTGATGCCTGACACACAATCACGGTAAAGCGGTTGTTGAAGCTATCTGCTCGCGATAATTATCAATAAACACATGTACATCGAGGCTGACTATGAAAAACATCGTTTTATGCTGTGCAGCGGGCATGTCGACCAGCATGCTGGTTCAGCGCATGAAAGACGCTGCGCAGAAAAAAGGAATCGAAGTAAACATCAAAGCCGTGCCCGTCGCGGAGTTTAAAGACAATATTGCCGCTGCCGACATCGTGTTACTGGGGCCACAGGTAAAATACGAACTGGCAAAACTTCAGGCTCAGGCTGAACCGCTTGGCAAACCTGTCGCGGTGATCGACATGATGGATTACGGCATGATGAAAGGTGATGCCGTACTGGAAAAAGCGCTCAAAATTCTGGAGTCATAATGGAAGATTTAGAAACTACCATCATGGAACTGCTGGTCAACGCAGGTGCAGCACGCAGCGCTGCTCTTACGGCATTGCAGCTGGCGCGCAAAGGCGACTTTGACGAAGCCGAAAAAGCGATGGAAGAGTCACGTGAATACGTGAAACATGCGCACACTATCCAGACGCAACTTATTGGTCTTGATGAAGGTACAGGGAAACTGCCGGTCAATCTGATCACTGTACACTCACAGGATCATCTGATGAATGCGATGGTCATTCAGGACCTGGCGGGCGATATGATTGAACTTTACCGCCGACTGCCACTGATTAATTGAAAAAAAACCGGTGGGACGACGCTTACCGGACCTATAACTCCCATAAAAAAAACCCGCCGAAGCGGGTTTTTTTATTAGCTGCATCAACGATTAATCGTTGTCGGAACCGCCCAGACCTGCGTTCAGCAGTTCTGCCAGGCTCGCCGTTGCATCTTCAGCAGTTACCTGCGGTGCAACCGGAGTTTCACCCGCTGCACGACGACGCATACGATCCTGATGGTACGCATAACCCGTACCAGCCGGAATCAGACGACCCACGATTACGTTCTCTTTCAGACCGCGCAGTTCATCACGTTTACCCGCAACAGCTGCTTCAGTCAGGACACGCGTGGTCTCCTGGAACGATGCTGCGGAGATGAAGGACTCGGTTGCCAGAGACGCTTTGGTGATACCCAGCAGGTCGCGTGCATAGGTTGCCGCCACTTTGCCGTTCGCTTCCAGATCGCGGTTGGCGATCTTGACGCGAGAGTATTCCACCTGCTCGCCTTCCAGGAAGTCGGAGCTACCAGCGCTTTCGATGGTTGCTTTACGCAGCATCTGACGAACGATAACTTCAATGTGTTTATCGTTAATCTTAACGCCTTGCAGACGATAAACGTCCTGTACTTCGTTGGTGA
Organism: Lelliottia sp. RWM.1; assembly: GCF_016859735.1. Classification (NCBI taxonomy): domain Bacteria; kingdom Pseudomonadati; phylum Pseudomonadota; class Gammaproteobacteria; order Enterobacterales; family Enterobacteriaceae; genus Lelliottia; species Lelliottia sp. RWM.1. The sequence goes on from NZ_WLVC01000044.1 coordinate 17,097, forward strand.
TATAACGCGTTACCGCGTGTACGCCACGAAGACGCAGGATGTCGTGCGGTGCTTCCGGACCGTCGGAAACCACGTCACCACGTTCTACACGTTCACCTTCAAACACGTTGAGCTGACGCCATTTTGGAATCATCTCTTCGTATGGCTCGCTACCGTCTAACGGCGTGATAACCAGACGACGTTTGCCCTTGGTTTCTTTACCGAAGGAAATGATACCGGTAATTTCCGCCAGAATTGCAGGCTCTTTCGGACGACGTGCTTCGAACAGGTCGGCTACGCGTGGCAGACCACCGGTGATATCCTTAGTACCGCTGGATTCCTGAGGAATACGCGCCAGGGCGTCACCAGAGTGAATCTGAGTACCATCTTCCAGCTGAACAATCGCTTTACCCGGCAGGAAGTACTGAGCAGGCATATCAGTACCTGGGATCAGAACGTCGTTACCATTGGCATCAACAATTTTCAGTGCCGGACGCAGGTCTTTACCACCCGCAGTACGTTCAGCAGAATCCAGAACCACCAGAGAAGACAGACCGGTCAATTCGTCGGTCTGACGAGTAATGGTCTGACCGTCGATCATATCAGTGAAGCGGATGAAACCACTTACTTCGGTGATGACTGGCATGGTGTGCGGATCCCAGTTTGCAACGGTTTCGCCGCCAGCAACCTGCTCGCCATCACCTTTAGCCATAACGGAACCGTAAGGCACTTTATAGCTTTCTTTGGTACGACCGAATTCGTCGATCAGTTTCAGCTCAGTATTACGGGAGGTCACTACCAGTTTACCGGCAGAGTTCACAACCGACTTCGCATTGCTCAGACGGATGCTACCTTTGTTTTTCACCTGAATACTGGATTCAGCAGCCGCACGAGATGCCGCACCACCGATGTGGAATGTACGCATCGTCAGCTGTGTACCCGGTTCACCGATGGACTGTGCCGCGATAACACCGATTGCTTCACCTTTATTGATGATGTGGCCACGCGCCAGGTCACGACCATAGCAGTGCGCACATACACCAAAGTCGGTGTCACAGGATACAACGGAACGAACTTTCACGGAGTCAACAGAGTTCTCTTCCAGCAGATCACACCAATGCTCGTGCAGCAGTGTGTTACGTGGAACCAGAATGTCTGCCGTACCCGGCTTAAGAACGTCTTCAGCAGTAACACGACCCAGAACACGATCGCGCAGCGGCTCTTTAACATCACCACCCTCGATAACCGGGGTCATGGTGATACCTTCCAGCGTGCCACAGTCGTCTTCGGTAACCACCAGATCCTGTGCAACGTCAACCAGACGACGCGTCAGATAACCGGAGTTTGCCGTTTTCAGTGCGGTATCCGCCAGACCTTTACGCGCACCGTGCGTGGAGATGAAGTACTGGAGTACGTTCAGACCTTCACGGAAGTTCGCGGTGATCGGCGTTTCGATGATGGAGCCATCCGGCTTCGCCATCAGACCACGCATACCTGCCAGCTGACGAATCTGTGCCGCAGAACCACGCGCACCAGAGTCGGCCATCATGTAGATGCTGTTGAAGGAAACCTGCTGCTCTTCCTGACCGTCACGGTTAATCACGGTTTCGGTTTGCAGGTTATCCATCATCGCTTTGGATACACGATCGTTCGCCGCAGCCCAGATATCGATAACTTTGTTATAGCGTTCGCCTGCGGTAACCAGACCAGACTGGAACTGCTCCTGGATCTCAGCAACTTCAGCTTCCGCTTCAGAGATGATCTCGTGTTTCTTCTCTGGGATGACCATGTCATCAATACCAACAGATGCACCTGAACGCGCTGCATAAGCAAAGCCGGTGTACATTGTCTGGTCAGCGAAGATAACGGTCGGCTTCAGACCCAGAATGCGGTAACAGGTGTTCAGCATTTTGGAGATTGCCTTTTTACCCAGCGCCTGGTTGACGATGGTGAAAGGCAGACCTTTCGGCACGATCATCCACAGAATGGCACGGCCAACGGTCGTGTCTTTCAGGCTGGTTTTCGCAACGAATTCGCCGTTTTCATCTTTTTCATATTCGGTGATACGCACTTTAACGCGCGCATGCAGAGAGGCCAGGCCAGCGCGATAAATACGCTCAGCTTCTTTAGGGCCTGTCAGCACCATGCCTTCGCCTTTGGCGTTAACACAGTCACGGGTCATGTAGTACAGACCCAATACAACGTCCTGAGAAGGAACGATGATTGGCTCGCCGTTCGCTGGGGACAGGATGTTGTTGGTAGACATCATCAGCGCACGCGCTTCAAGCTGGGCTTCCAGCGTCAGCGGTACGTGAACAGCCATCTGGTCACCATCGAAGTCGGCGTTATATGCCGCACAAACCAGCGGGTGCAGCTGGATAGCTTTACCTTCGATCAGTACCGGTTCAAACGCCTGGATACCCAAACGGTGCAGGGTTGGTGCACGGTTCAGCAGTACCGGGTGTTCGCGGATCACTTCGTCCAGGATATCCCAAACAACAGCTTCTTCACGCTCAACCATTTTCTTAGCGGCTTTGATGGTGGTGGCGAGACCACGCAGTTCCAGCTTGCCGTAGATGAACGGTTTGAACAGCTCCAATGCCATTTTCTTCGGCAGACCGCACTGATGCAGACGCAGGTATGGACCTACGGTGATTACAGAACGACCGGAGTAGTCAACACGCTTACCGAGCAGGTTCTGACGGAAACGACCCTGTTTACCTTTGATCATATCGGCCAAAGATTTCAGAGGACGTTTGTTAGAACCGGTGATCGCACGACCGCGACGACCGTTATCCAGCAGGGCATCAACCGCTTCCTGCAGCATACGTTTTTCGTTACGTACGATGATGTCAGGCGCAGCCAGATCCAACAGTCGTTTCAGACGGTTGTTACGGTTGATCACACGACGATACAGATCGTTCAGGTCAGACGTTGCGAAACGGCCACCATCCAGCGGAACCAGCGGACGCAGATCTGGCGGCAGTACCGGCAGAACGGTCAGGATCATCCACTCAGGTTTGTTACCAGACTGAACAAAGGCTTCCAGCAGCTTAATGCGTTTGGTCAGCTTTTTACGCTTGGTTTCGGAGTTGGTTTCGTTCAGCTCTTCGCGCAGAGTTTCACACTCTTGCTCCAGATCCATGCTCTTCAGCAGGGCCTGGATAGCTTCAGCACCCATCTTCGCGTCGAATTCATCACCGAACTCTTCCAGCGCGTCCAGATACTGTTCTTCGGTCAGAATCTGGTTACGTTCCAGGTTCGTCATACCGCCTTCGATAACAACATAAGATTCGAAGTACAGAACACGTTCGATATCGCGCAGCGGCATATCCAGCAGCAGGCCGATACGGGACGGCAGAGATTTCAGGAACCAGATGTGAGCCGTTGGAGACGCCAGCTCGATGTGGCCCATGCGCTCACGGCGCACTTTAGTCTGGGTCACTTCAACGCCGCACTTCTCACAGATCACACCACGGTGTTTCAGGCGCTTGTACTTACCGCACAGGCACTCGTAGTCTTTTACTGGCCCGAAAATACGCGCACAGAAAAGGCCGTCACGCTCAGGTTTGAACGTACGGTAGTTGATGGTTTCCGGCTTCTTAACTTCACCGAAAGACCATGAACGGATCATGTCTGGCGAGGCCAGAGCAATTTTGATCGCATCAAACTCTTCGGTTTTAGTTTGCGCTTTCAGAAACTTTAATAAGTCTTTCACGGATTTGCTCCCGTCGGAGTTAGCACAATCTGGTGTCGAGGATTATCCCGACACCAGTGACCTGTTTGAGCGAGAGTTACTCGTCTTCCAGCTCGATGTTGATACCCAGCGAGCGGATCTCTTTCAACAGTACGTTGAAGGATTCCGGCATACCTGGTTCCATCTGATGGTTGCCGTCCACGATGTTTTTATACATCTTGGTACGACCATTCACGTCATCAGACTTAACGGTAAGCATTTCCTGCAGGGTGTATGCTGCGCCATATGCTTCCAGCGCCCACACTTCCATCTCACCGAAGCGCTGACCACCGAACTGTGCCTTACCACCCAGCGGCTGCTGAGTAACCAGGCTGTAAGAACCGGTAGAACGCGCATGCATCTTGTCATCAACCAGGTGGTTCAGTTTCAGCATGTACATGTAGCCAACGGTAACCTGGCGCTCGAATTGCTCACCAGTACGGCCGTCGAACAGCGTGATCTGACCAGAAGTTGGCAGACCACCCAGCTGTAACAGTTCCTTGATTTCTGACTCTTTCGCACCATCAAATACTGGCGTTGCGATCGGCATACCTTTTTTCAGGTTTTCAGCCAGACGCAGAACTTCATCATCGCTGAAGGTGTTCAGGTCAACTTTCTGACGAACATCCGTGCCCAGATCGTACGCACGCTGGATGAATTCGCGAAGTTTCGCGACTTCTTCTTGCTGTTTCAGCATGGCGTTAATCTTGTCGCCAATACCCTTCGCAGCCATACCCAGGTGGGTTTCCAGAATCTGACCAATGTTCATACGAGACGGTACACCCAGCGGGTTCAGTACGATATCTACCGGCGTACCGTTAGCATCGTGCGGCATATCTTCGATCGGGTTGATCTTAGAGATAACACCTTTGTTACCGTGACGACCTGCCATCTTATCACCAGGCTGGATCTGACGTTTAACGGCCAGATACACCTTAACAATCTTCAGCACGCCTGGTGCCAGATCGTCGCCCTGAGTGATTTTGCGGCGTTTCGCTTCGAGTTTTTTCTCGAACTCGTGTTTCAGTTCGTCATACTGCTCAGCCAGTTGTTCCAGCTGATTTTGTTTCTCTTCATCGGTCAGGCCCAGTTCCAGCCAGCGATCACGTGGCAGTTTATCGAGCTTCTCAGCTTCAACACCGCCAGCAACCAGTACCGCGTAGATACGACTGAACAGACCCGCTTCGAGGATCTGCAGTTCTTCAGACAGGTCTTTTTTAGCCTGCTTCAGCTGCATCTCTTCGATTTCCAGTGCGCGTTTATCTTTCTCAACGCCGTCACGGGTGAAGACCTGAACATCGATAACCGTACCGGAAACACCGTTTGGTACGCGCAGAGAAGAGTCTTTAACGTCAGACGCTTTCTCACCGAAGATTGCACGCAGCAGTTTCTCTTCTGGTGTCAGTTGGGTTTCACCTTTAGGCGTTACCTTACCAACCAGAATGTCACCGCCGGTCACTTCCGCACCGATGTAAACAATACCGGACTCATCCAGTTTGGAGAGCGCAGCTTCACCCACGTTAGGGATGTCAGCGGTGATCTCTTCTGGCCCCAGCTTGGTGTCACGAGACACACACGCCAGTTCCTGGATGTGGATAGTCGTGAAGCGATCTTCCTGAACCACACGCTCGGAAACGAGGATGGAGTCTTCGAAGTTGTAGCCATTCCACGGCATGAACGCTACACGCATGTTCTGACCAAGCGCCAGTTCACCGAGATCGGTGGACGGGCCATCTGCCAGCACGTCGCCGCGCTCAATTGGCTCACCCAGAGACACGCACGGCATCTGGTTGATGCAGGTGTTCTGGTTAGAACGGGTGTACTTCGTCAGGTTATAGATGTCGATACCCGCTTCGCCTGGGTACATTTCGTCTTCGTTAACTTTGATAACGATACGAGAAGCATCCACGTACTGAACAGTACCGCCACGTTTAGCAACCGCAGTAACACCGGAGTCAACAGCAACAGCACGCTCCATACCTGTACCAACCAGCGGCTTATCAGCGCGCAGAGTTGGAACAGCCTGACGTTGCATGTTTGCACCCATCAATGCACGGTTGGCGTCATCGTGTTCCAGGAACGGGATCAGGGATGCACCGACAGAAACCACCTGTTGGGTGGAAACGTCCATGTAGTCAACCTGATCACGGCTGAACAAGCTGGATTCGCCTTTGCTACGGCACGTTACCAGGTCTTCTTCAAAGTGGCCTTCGTCATCCAGGTTGGAGTTCGCCTGAGCGATGACGTAGTTACCTTCTTCAATAGCAGACAGGTAATGAATTTCGTCAGTCACAACACCGTCAGTCACTTTACGGTACGGCGTCTCAAGGAAACCGTATTCGTTAGTCTGTGCGTAAACAGACAGGGAGTTGATCAGACCGATGTTTGGACCTTCAGGCGTTTCGATTGGGCACACGCGACCGTAGTGAGTCGGGTGTACGTCTCGAACTTCAAAGCCTGCACGTTCACGGGTCAAGCCGCCTGGGCCGAGGGCAGAGATACGACGTTTGTGCGTAATCTCAGACAGCGGGTTGTTCTGGTCCATAAACTGAGACAGCTGGCTGGAACCGAAGAACTCTTTCACTGCTGCAGAGATAGGCTTAGCGTTGATCATATCCTGAGGCATCAGGGTATCCAGATCGCCCAGAGACAGACGCTCTTTCACCGCACGCTCTACACGCACCAGGCCAACACGGAACTGGTTTTCCGCCATTTCACCAACGGAACGGATACGACGGTTGCCGAGGTGGTCGATATCATCCACTTCGCCTTTACCGTTACGGATATCAATGAGCTTTTTCATCACTTCGATGATGTCTTCTTTGCTCAGGATACCGGAACCTTCGATCTCGTCACGCAGCAGAGAACGGTTGAACTTCATACGGCCAACCGCAGACAGGTCATAGCGGTCTTCGGAGAAGAACAGGTTCTCAAACAGGCTTTCAGCCGCTTCACGAGTTGGCGGCTCACCAGGACGCATCATGCGGTAGATTTCTACCAGCGCGCTCAGGCGATCGTTGGTTGGATCGACGCGAACAGTCTCGGAGATGTACGCACCGTGATCCAGATCGTTAGTGAACAGCGTTTCAATACGTTTGTGACCAGACTGGCTCAGCTTGGCTAACAGATCGAGGCTCAGCTCCATGTTGGCTGGGCAGATCAGTTCACCCGTTGATTCATCAACGTAATCTTTCGCGGCTACTTTTCCTGCGATGTACTCAACCGGTACTTCGATGAGTTTGATATCATCTTTTTCCAGCTGACGGATGTGACGCGCAGTAATACGACGGCCTTTTTCCACATACACTTTGCCGTCGGATTCAATGTCGAACGACGCGGTCTCACCACGCAGACGTTCCGGCACCAGCTCCATTTGCAGCTTGTTGTCGCGGATTTCGAAAACGACTTTCTCAAAGAACAGGTCAAGGACCTGCTCAGTGGTATATTGCAGCGCACGCAGAATAATGGTTGCTGGCAGTTTACGACGACGGTCGATACGGACAAACAGGTTGTCTTTTGGATCGAACTCGAAGTCCAGCCATGAACCACGGTAAGGAATGATGCGCGCGTTATACAGTACTTTACCGGATGAGTGTGTTTTACCCTTATCGCTGTCGAAGAAGACGCCCGGGCTACGATGCAGCTGGGAAACGATAACACGCTCAGTACCGTTGATAACGAAAGTACCGTTGTCTGTCATGAGTGGAATTTCACCCATGTAGACTTCTTGTTCTTTAATGTCTTTAACAGTGCCTTCAGGCGCTTCGCGCTCGTAGATCACCAGACGCAGTTTTACACGCAGCGGTGCGGAATAGGTCACGCCACGGATCTGACATTCCTGAACGTCAAACACCGGTTCGCCAAGGCGGTAGCTGACGTATTGCAGCTCAGAATTACCGCTATAGCTTTTAATCGGGAATACGGAACGGAAAGCTGCTTCCAGACCATACTGCCCTTCAGGATCTTGCTCGATAAACTTCTGGAACGAGTCAAGCTGGATAGAAAGGAGATAAGGTATATCCAGAACTTGTGGACGTTTACCAAAATCCTTACGAATACGTTTTTTCTCGGTATAGGAGTAAACCATTAGGGTTCCTCAGCTCGCTGACAAGTCGACCCATCTGTCCGACGAAGGGACAGTTTGTGCAACACCATTTTGTTGATCGGAAAATTGAATACTTTCCGCAATACCTGTTGCTATCACGCTTAAACCATTTCGTTGCGATTTACACAGAGCGAGCACCCTGTCGCAGTATATTAAGACGTCGATAGAAACAAGCATTGTCAGGACAACCAGCAGTCAAACAGTGTGAAATGCTACTAGTGCCTTACAGCGCAAAAAGGCTGGTGACTAAAAAGTCACCAGCCATCAGCCTAATTTCTCAGGCTGCAACCGGAAGGGTTGGCTTATTTAACTTCAACTTCAGCGCCAGCTTCTTCCAGAGATTTTTTCAGTGCTTCAGCGTCATCTTTGCTCACGCCTTCTTTCAGAGCGGCTGGAGCAGATTCTACCAGGTCTTTAGCTTCTTTCAGACCCAGGCCAGTTGCGCCACGTACTGCTTTGATAACAGCAACTTTGTTAGCGCCAGCAGCTTTCAGAATTACGTCGAATTCAGTTTTTTCTTCAGCAGCTTCAACTGGACCCGCAGCAACAGCTACAGCAGCAGCAGCGGAAACACCGAATTTTTCTTCCATTGCAGAGATCAGTTCTACAACGTCCATTACGGACATAGCTGCAACTGCTTCAATGATTTGATCTTTAGTGATAGACATTTAAATTGTTCCTGAAAATCAGAATAAGTTTATACGTAAGCGAATACTTGATAAAGATAACTGCAATTAAGCAGCTTCTTTCGCATCGCGTACAGCAGCCAGAGTGCGAACCAGTTTGCCAGCCGAAGCTTCTTTCATGGTTGCCATCAGGCGTGCAATTGCTTCTTCGTAGGTCGGCAGGGTTGCCAGGCGATCGATTTGCGATGCCGGGATCAACTCACCTTCAAAGGCTGCAGCTTTGACCTCAAATTTTGCATTCGCTTTCGCGAACTCTTTGAACAGACGAGCAGCTGCGCCCGGGTGTTCCATAGAGTATGCAATCAGGGTCGGACCAACAAACGTGTCTTTCAGGCACTCGAACGGAGTACCTTCAACTACGCGACGCAGCAGGGTGTTACGAACAACACGCATGTATACGCCAGCTTCACGACCTGCTTTACGCAGTTCAGTCATTTTGTCTACAGTAACGCCACGGGAATCCGCAACTACTGCAGACAGCGCGCCTTTGGCTACTTCGCTGACTTCAGCAACAATCGCTTGTTTGTCTTGAAGATTTAAAGCCATTAGCTTTGCTCCTGGATGTTTGCCGGAACTCATGTTCCGGAACTCACTTCACTCTTCCAAACGAAAGAGCGTCTTAATACGGTGAGCAGAAACAAGCCAGAGTATTCAAAAATAATCTTAGCGTTCTGTCACCGTCTACGCAGGGGATTAAGTTTCTTGCGAAACACCTGCGGTCTTCGACGGAGGCCTGGATAGGCCAGGCTCCAACGAACAAATCTTTTTACCTGCTAACTTTCGCTAGCAAACATGGGGGTAAGATTGTAGACAAAATCACCGCCCACGTAAAGGTATTAGTTTGCAACAGCAGTCAGGCCAGCTTGGTCAACTGCAACACCTGCACCCATGGTGGTGGAGATGCTGATTTTCTTGATGTACACGCCTTTAGCCTGAGTTGGTTTAGCTTTTTTCAGCGCAACCAGCAGAGATTCCAGGTTTTCTTTCAGTTTATCAGTATCGAAGTCCACTTTACCGATGGTGGTGTGGATGATGCCGTTTTTGTCGTTACGATAACGAACCTGACCCGCTTTAGCATTCTTAACCGCTTCAGCAACGTTAGGCGTTACAGTACCCACTTTCGGGTTTGGCATCAGGCCACGTGGACCCAGAACCTGGCCCAACTGGCCAACAACGCGCATTGCATCCGGAGAAGCAATAACAACGTCAAAGTTCATTTCGCCTTTTTTGATCTGATCAGCCAGATCTTCCATACCTACCAGTTCAGCGCCGGCAGCTTTAGCAGCTTCAGCGTTTGCACCCTGAGCAAATACAGCTACGCGAACGGAACGGCCAGTACCGTGTGGCAGTACAGTCGCGCCACGAACGTTCTGATCAGATTTACGAGCATCAATGCCCAGGTTAACAGCAACGTCAACGCTTTCTACGAACTTAGCAGTAGCCAGTTCTTTCAGCAGTGCGATTGCTTCGTTGATGTCGTACTGTTTGGTCGCATCAACTTTGTCACGGATCACGGACATGCGCTTGGTCAGTTTAGCCATTTCTTAGTCCTCCACTACCAGGCCCATGGAACGTGCAGTACCTTCAATGGAGCGGGTCATCGCTTCAATGTCGGAACCAGTCATGTCGGCAGCTTTGGTCTGCGCGATTTCCTGCAGCTGAGCGCGGGAAATTTTACCCACTTTGTCTTTGTTCGGTTTACCGGAACCAGACTTGATACCAGCCGCTTTCTTCAGCAGAACTGCTGCTGGAGGGGTTTTGGTAACGAAAGTGAAAGAACGGTCAGCGTAAACAGTGATGACGACTGGAATTGGCAGACCTTTTTCCAGGGATTCGGTTTTGGCGTTAAACGCTTTGCAGAATTCCATGATGTTTACGCCCTGCTGACCCAGTGCTGGACCAACCGGTGGACTTGGGTTCGCCATACCAGCTGCAACCTGCAGCTTGACGTAGGCTTGTACTTTCTTAGCCATGTTAACTTCCTCTAAGTGGGTTATAACGCCTCAGTGAGGCTCCCCGTGATAAAAAATCGTTTTACGGGCCTGGCCCATAAAAACAAAAGGCGCGAAATTGTATTCCAATCTCGCGCCCTGTGCAACGATTAAATCGTCGCTTTTTTGATCGCTACTTAGGCTTTTTCTACCTGAGCAAAGTCCAGCTCTACCGGGGTCGCACGACCGAAGATAGAAACAGAAACTTTCAGACGGGACTTCTCGTAGTCCACTTCTTCAACCACACCGTTAAAGTCAGCAAACGGACCGTCGCTAACACGCACCATTTCACCCGGCTCAAACAGCGTTTTCGGACGCGGCTTATCGCCAACCTGCTGCAGGCGGTTCATGATTGCATCAACTTCTTTGTCGCTGATTGGTGCTGGACGGTCGGACGTGCCACCGATAAAGCCCATTACGCGCGGCACGCTACGCACCAGATGCCAGCTTGCGTCGTTCATGACCATCTGAACCAGCACGTAGCCAGGGAAGAATTTACGCTCGCTTTTGCGGCGCTGACCACCACGGATCTCAACCACTTCTTCGGTTGGAACCATGACTTCGCCAAACAACTCTTCCATATTGTGTAATTTGATATGCTCACGCAGCGACGTGGCTACGCGGCCTTCAAAACCGGAAAACGCCTGAACGACGTACCAACGCTTTTTAGGGGCTTCAGACATCTTAGAACCTCAGGCCAGTGATAAAGGATACCAGGCGAACCAGAATACCATCCAGTCCCCACAGGATCAGTGACATTACCGCAGTCACTGCTGCCACAATCAGTGTAGTGTGCAATGTTTCCTGGCGAGTTGGCCAAATCACCTTGCGGACTTCGGTACGCGCTTCGCGCGCAAACGCAACAGTCGCTTTACCTTTAGTCGTCAACAGCGCGACACCGCCCGCTGCAGCAATCAGAATCACCACTGCCAGCGCGCGTAGCGGCAGCATCATGTCACGATAAAGATAGTTGCCAACGATTGCCACAATCAGCAGCACGGCAACAGCGATCCACTTCATCGCTTCCAGGCCGCGCCCGCTCCCTTGAGCTTCGGTATTCGCACTCATAAACCAACCTGTCAGAAGAATTCTACAAATAATTTCACCCCGCGATTGCGAGGAGAACCTAACCGAATGCTCTATTGAGTTTCGGACTAAACGCCCTCTACAGAGCCTGTCTCAGCAATGATTATGACAAAAAAAATCACTGATGAGCCAGGTTCTGGTGTGAAAGCGTGCAAAAAGGGCATCAAATGATGCCCTTTTCATGCGCATTGCGTCAAATGTTATCAGCGATTAGCCGAGAACTTTAGCAACCACGCCCGCACCAACGGTACGACCACCTTCACGGATTGCGAAACGCAGACCGTCATCCATCGCGATTGGGTGGATCAGGGTAACAACCATTTTGATGTTGTCGCCTGGCATTACCATCTCAACGCCTTCTGGCAGTTCGATAGTACCGGTCACGTCAGTTGTACGGAAGTAGAACTGTGGACGGTAGCCTTTGAAGAACGGAGTATGACGGCCGCCTTCATCTTTGGACAGAATGTACACTTCAGATTCGAACTTGGTGTGCGGCTTGATAGAGCCTGGTTTAGCCAGTACCTGACCACGTTCGATTTCTTCACGTTTGATACCACGCAGCAGAACACCAACGTTCTCACCAGCACGGCCTTCGTCCAGCAGTTTGCGGAACATTTCAACGCCGGTACAGGTAGACTTGGCAGTCTCTTTGATACCTACGATTTCAACTTCTTCACCCACTTTAACGATACCGCGCTCTACACGACCGGTAACAACAGTACCACGACCGGAGATGGAGAATACGTCTTCGATTGGCAGCAGGAATGGCTTGTCAATCGCACGTTCTGGTTCTGGGATGTAAGAATCCAGGAAGCCAGCCAGTTCGATGATTTTCGCTTCCCACTCTGCATCGCCTTCGAGCGCTTTCAGAGCAGAACCACGGATGATTGGGGTGTCATCGCCTGGGAAATCATACTGAGACAGAAGTTCACGAACTTCCATTTCTACCAGTTCCAGCAGCTCTTCGTCATCAACCATGTCGCATTTGTTCAGGAACACGATGATGTAAGGAACGCCTACCTGACGACCCAGCAGGATGTGCTCACGGGTCTGAGGCATAGGGCCGTCAGTCGCAGCAACAACCAGGATCGCGCCGTCCATCTGCGCAGCACCGGTGATCATGTTTTTAACATAGTCGGCGTGGCCTGGGCAGTCTACGTGTGCGTAGTGGCGAGTCGGGGTGTCATATTCAACGTGGGAAGTGTTGATGGTGATACCACGAGCTTTTTCTTCTGGTGCGTTATCGATCTGGTCGAAAGCACGAGCAGCACCACCGTAGGTTTTAGCCAGAACGGTAGTGATTGCAGCGGTCAGCGTTGTTTTACCATGGTCAACGTGGCCGATAGTACCGACGTTAACGTGCGGTTTTGTACGTTCAAACTTTTCTTTAGACATCGATTGTCCCTCTAAGACACGGATAAATCGGTGATATCACCACATCAACCAGGCGAAATGCCTGAACTGTTGAATATATTTAAATTGAAACAGAGAGAAAAGGGAGGGATAAGTGAAGTGGTGCTGATACCCAGAGTCGAACTGGGGACCTCACCCTTACCAAGGGTGCGCTCTACCAACTGAGCCATATCAGCACGTTTGGAGCGGGCAGCGGGAATCGAACCCGCATCATCAGCTTGGAAGGCTGAGGTAATAGCCATTATACGATGCCCGCATCCTGAAACTCGGCTACCCAGTTCTTTCTGTAACAAAAAAGAGATTTCTCTCTTTTTGTTTGAGCTGATTAATTTTTTAACCCGCTCAGGCGGCGATAATGCTGCCAGAAAGTGGTGGTGGGGGAAGGATTCGAACCTTCGAAGTCTGTGACGGCAGATTTACAGTCTGCTCCCTTTGGCCGCTCGGGAACCCCACCGGACTTGATGGTGCCGACTACCGGAATCGAACTGGTGACCTACTGATTACAAGTCAGTTGCTCTACCTACTGAGCTAAGTCGGCATCAAGTAGCGCGCATTTTATGGAGACATGAGCAGTCATGCAACTAAAAAATTGCATAAAACGTTCTTTCGCTCATATTTTGTGCGAAGAGAGGGTTAATCGCTGTAAATTCATGCAAACACGGTCAAAAAACCAGCATTTATGCACTATTTCCTGCGTCTATACCGTAGCGTGATGGCTCCCGCGTAACGCATCGCTTTCCCATATTTTTTCTTATTATTCCTGTCATCTGGTGTTAACCTCCTGCCCATTGTCCAAAATTAACTACTATCTGATGAGTCATTGCGCGGATGGATTACCAATGACTCACTAAAGCATGCTTATGAGCAAAAAAGAGCAAACGTTAATGACACCCTATCTTCAATTTAACCGTAGCCAATGGGCTGCCTTGCGTGATTCCGTTCCCATGACGCTGACGGAAGGTGAAATAGCGCGGTTAAAAGGGATAAACGAAGACCTGTCGCTGGAAGAGGTGGCAGAGATCTATTTACCATTATCTCGATTGCTTAACTTCTATATCAGTTCCAACCTGCGTCGGCAGGCGGTACTGGAGCAGTTTCTCGGCACAAACGGTCAGCGCATTCCTTATATCATTAGTATTGCAGGTAGCGTCGCCGTAGGTAAAAGTACCACAGCACGCGTTCTTCAGGCGCTGCTGAGCCGCTGGCCGGAGCATCGTAGCGTTGAGCTGATTACCACAGATGGTTTCCTGCACCCCAACGAGGTGTTAAAGGAACGTGGTCTGATGAAGAAAAAGGGCTTCCCTCTTTCTTATGATATGCACCGTTTGGTGAAGTTCGTCTCCGATCTGAAATCCGGTGCACCGAATGTGACTGCACCTGTTTATTCACATCTGATCTATGACCGTATCCCCGGTGGAGATAAAATTGTTGCCCAGCCGGATATCCTGATTCTGGAAGGGCTGAATGTCCTGCAGAGCGGAATGGATTACCCGCATGACCCGCATCATGTCTTCGTCTCCGATTTCGTCGACTTTTCTATCTATGTCGATGCGCCTGAAGACTTGCTGCAAAGCTGGTACATCAACCGTTTCCTGAAATTCCGCGAAGGTGCATTCACTGACCCCGACTCCTATTTCCATAACTATGCGCAGCTCTCAAAAGAAGAGGCCACTAATGTCGCGATGTCGTTATGGAATGAGATTAACTACGTCAACCTGAAAGAAAATATTCTGCCCACGCGCGAACGCGCCAGCTTGATCCTCACCAAGAGCGAGAAACATGCTGTCGACCAGATTCGTTTGCGGAAATAAGCGATAAGCTGACATAAAAAAACCGGCGAAAATCGCCGGTTTTTTACTTCTGCATCACACGTGAGGTTTTTCGCCGTTTTCATCCTGATCAACTGCGAAGCACGCTACCAGTTGACCACCGTAATCTTTCAACTGCGGCTGCAACTGCGTGCAAGGCCCAAAGCGACGACGACAACGGGCGTTGAAGGCACATCCCGGAGGCGGATTCAGCGGGCTTGGTAGCTCGCCCGTCAATTTAATGCGCTCGCGACGATCATCCGGATTCAAACGCGGTGTCGCAGACAGTAGTGCCTGGGTGTACGGATGACGAGGATTATTAAAGATCTGGTCTTTGGTCCCCTTCTCCACACAGCGACCTAAATACATCACCATCACTTCATCAGCAATGTGCTCCACCACTGACAGATCATGTGAAATAAACACATACGACAGCCCCAGTTCCTGCTGTAAGTCCATCATCAGGTTCAGAACCTGCGCACGAACAGAAACATCAAGCGCAGAGACCGGCTCATCGGCAATCACCACATCCGGATCAAGCATCAGTCCGCGAGCAATCGCAATACGTTGACGCTGACCGCCGGAGAACATATGCGGATAGCGATCGTAATGTTCGGTTTTCAAACCCACTTTCGCCATCATCGCCAACGCTTTCTCACGGCGCTGCTCTTTGGAGAGGCTGGTATTAATCAGCAGCGGTTCTTCCAGAATCTGCCCCACTTTCTTGCGTGGGTTAAGCGAGCCATACGGGTTCTGGAAGACAATCTGGATTTTCTGGCGACGCAGTTTCTGCGCATGCGGGTCATGCTTAAGCAGATCCTGCCCCTGATAATAGAGCTCGCCGCCTGTGGGCGTTTCTATCATTGTCAGCAGTCGACCCAGCGTGGATTTCCCACAGCCGGACTCTCCCACCACCGCCAGCGTTTTACCACGCTCCAGCGTGAACGATACGCCATCCAGCGCTTTTACCAGGCGTTCAGGCGAGAATGGTCCCTTCTTCACCGGATAATGTTTTTTCAGATCGATAGCCTGCAACAGCAGTTGTTGCGCGGCGGCCTGTTGCGTACTCATAGTGTTGGCCTCCCGGCATCATCGAGTGGGTAATGGCATTTCGACTGGCGGCCGTCACCAAGTAGTGCAAGCTCCGGCTCTACAGAACGGCATTTATCGGTCGCATACGGGCAACGAGGGTTGAGCAAACACCCCTCAGGACGGTCATATTTACCCGGAACCACACCCGGCAATGACGCCAGACGCGCTTTATCCTGAGCAAATTCCGGGAGTGCCCGTAACAACGCCTGAGTATAAGGGTGACGTGGTGCGCGGAAGATATCATTCGCGGCTCCCGTCTCCACAACCTGCCCGGCATACATCACGATAATTTTATGCGCTGCTTCCGCCACCAACGCCAGGTCATGCGTGATCAGCACCAGTGCCATATTCTCTTTCTGCTGCAACTCGAGCAGCAGCTCGATGATCTGCGCCTGAATCGTCACATCCAGCGCCGTTGTTGGTTCATCGGCAATCAGCAGTTTTGGCCGACAGGCGATCGCCATGGCAATCATTACACGCTGACTCATCCCACCGGACAACTGGTGAGGATACACGTCGAGACGCGAGCCTGGATCCGGTATACCGACCTGTGTCAGCAGATCGATCGCACGCTGACGGCGGGTTTTCTTATTACCACCCTGATGCACCTTAATCGCTTCCATTATCTGGAAACCGACGGTGTAGCATGGGTTGAGGCTGGTCATCGGGTCCTGGAAGATCATGGCGACTTCAGCGCCCACCAACTGGCGACGTTGTTTCTCGGAAATGCGTTGCAGATCCTGTCCGTCAAAGGCCAGGCTCTCCGCCATCACACGACCGGGATAGTCAATCAACCCCATGATTGCCAGCGAGCTTACCGACTTACCCGAACCTGACTCACCAACAATACCCACTACTTCGCCTTGGTTCACGCTGTAACTGATGCGGTCTACGGCGCGAAACGGTGTGCCTTCGTCACCGAAGTGCACCGATAATTTATCTACATTTAATAACGCCATCTCGTGCCTCTTACTGCTTCAGTTTGGGATCAAGTGCATCACGCAGGCCATCACCCATCAGGTTAAATGCCAGCACCGTCAGCAAAATCGCCAGACCCGGGAAGGTGACGACCCACCAGGCGCTTTGCGCGAACTGCAACACATCGGAGAGCATCGTGCCCCACTCCGGTGTTGGTGGCTGCGCACCCATGCCAAGGAAGCCAAGAGCGGCCATATCGAGAATGGCGTTAGAGAAGCCAAGAGACGCCTGAACAATCAGCGGCGCAAGACAGTTAGGGAGAATATTCACGAACATCTGACGCATTGCACCCGCACCTGCCACACGAGATGCCGTCACGTAATCACGGTTAACTTCAACCAGCACTGCGGCACGCGTTAAGCGCACGTAGTGCGGAAGTGCCACGAACGTTAGTGCTAACGCGGCATTACCTATCGATGGCCCAAAGACGGCCACCAGGACCAATGCCAGCAACAGGCTCGGCAACGCCAGCATAATATCGACGATACGCATAATAATGTTGTCAACGAGGCCACCGAAATAACCGGCCACCAGCCCGAGGACGACCCCCAGAATCAACGACAGCACCACGACCAGACAACCCACCAGCAGTGACAAACGAGCACCGTACATCAAGCGCGACAGCACATCACGGCCAACATCATCTGTTCCAAGAAGGTGCGCAAACGTACCGCCATCCTGCCAGGCTGGCGGCGATAACAGAACGTCACGGAACTGGTCTGCTGGGTTATACGGTGCAAGGACATTCGCGAATATCGCGATAATGATCATGATGACCACATATACCAGGCCGACTACCGCACCTTTGTTGCGTTTGAAGTAGTGCCAGAATTCCTGCAACGGTGTCATCGGAACCGGCGCAGCGACCACTTTATTTTGAGTTACTTGTGACATGATGGCCCCTTACTTCTTATGCCGAATACGCGGGTTCACCACGCCGTAGAGCAGATCGACCAGCAGGTTAACGAGAATAATCATCGTCGCTACCAGCAGAACACCGCCCTGCACAACCGGGTAATCACGGCGTTGCAGTGCATCTATCAACCAACGCCCAAGACCAGGCCAGGAGAAAATGGTTTCGGTCAGAATTGCACCGGCCAACAACGTCCCTACCTGCAGACCAATAACCGTTACCACTGGCAGCATTGCATTACGCAACGCATGAACGATGATGACACGCATACGGGTCAGCCCCTTGGCGCGTGCGGTACGGATATAGTCTTCGCCCAAAACTTCCAGCATGGAGGATCGCGTCATACGCACGATTACCGCCAGCGGGATTGTGCCGAGCACCATGGCAGGCAGAATCATATGCGCCACCGCATCGATGAAATTACCCTGCTCACCCCAGATAGCGGTATCAATCAGCATAAATCCGGTCAGCGGATTAGAATCGTCGAGGAAGACCATATCGCTGACTCGCCCGGAAACTGGCGTCAGGTTCCACTGCACAGAGACCAGCATGATCAGCATCATGCCCCACCAGAAAATAGGCATGGAGTAGCCCGTCAGTGCCAGGCCAACAGCGGTGTGATCGAAAATAGACCCGCGCTTAACGGCAGCCAGAACGCCAACAGGAATACCCACAGCGGTCGCAAAAATCATGGCGCAGATGCCAAGTTCCAGCGTTGCTTTAAAACGCGGTACGAACTCGTCCCACACCGGAAGACGGCTTTTCAGTGAAATGCCTAAATCACCGTGTAATACACCCCAAATATAATTGAGGTATTGCTGCCACAGTGGCTTGTTCAGACCAAGCTCGGCCAGCAACTGCGCATGGCGTTCAGGGGAAATACCACGCTCGCCCGCCATAATCATTACCGGGTCACCGGGGATCATATGAACGAAGGCAAAAGTGAGAAGGGTGATACCGATAAACGTAGGGATGACAAGTCCCAGACGTCGGAGGATAAACTGCAACATAACCCGGATTCTCTCTGATGACGCACAACCAGGGGCGTGACGTCTGTATTGCTCACAAATGTAAATTCCCTCTCCCACAGGGAGAGGGTTAGGGTAAGGGGAAAGGCTGCTCGCCCCTCACCCCTGCCCTCTCCCGTTGGGAGAGGGGTACACCCTACTTATTATTCAACAGATACGTTTTCGAAGTGGTGTTTACCCAGCGGATCAACAACATAGCCTTTGACTTCTTTACGGACCGGCTCATACACAGTGGAGTGAGCCACGATCAGTGCCGGAGCCTGATCATGCATCACAACCTGAGCCTGTTTGTACAGTTCAATACGCTTGTTGTGGTCGTCAGTTGCACGTGCCGGCTGAATCAGATCTTCAAACGGTTTGTAACACCAGCGAGAGTAGTTAGAACCTTGTTTGGCCGCATCACAGCTGAACAGGGTAGCGAAGAAGTTGTCCGGATCCCCATTGTCACCAGTCCAGCCCATCATCACAGCCTGGTGTTCACCGGCTTTAGCACGTTTCAGGTATTCGCCCCACTCGTAAGTCACGATCTTGGCTTGTACGCCGATTTTTGCCCAGTCAGCCTGGACCATTTCAGCCATACGGCGAGCATTCGGGTTGTACGGACGCTGTACAGGCATCGCCCACAGTTCAACGGTAAATCCTTTATCCTGGCCCGCTTCTTTCAGCAGCGCTTTTGCTTTCTCGACGTCGTAGGTGTAATCCTTCACGTCGTCGTTATAGCCCCACATGGTTGGTGGAATCAGGTTTTTCGCGGCCACACCAGCGCCCTGGTATACGGCTTTGATGATCGCGTCTTTGTTTACCGCGTAAGTCAGCGCCTGACGCACTTTTACGTCATCAAACGGTTTCTTCTCGGTGTTGAAGGAGAGGTAACCCACGTTCAGGCCTGCCTGCTCCAGCAGGTTGATGTTTTTATCCTGCTTCATGCGAGCAATATCAGCCGGGTTCGGATACGGCATCACCTGGCACTCATTTTTCTGCAGTTTTGCATAACGCACAGAAGCATCAGGCGTGATGGAGAAGACCAGACGGTCGATCTGCGGCTTAGTGCCCCAATAACCTGGGAAGGCTTTATACAGAATACGGGAGTCTTTCTGGTACTGCAGCAGCTGGAACGGCCCTGTACCGATTGGGTCCAGATCCACTTTTTCCGGCGTGCCCGCTTTCAGCATGTTATCCGCATATTCTTTTGACAGAATAGAAGCGAAGTCCATTGCCAGGTCAGCCAGGAATGGGGCTTCCGGACGAGTCAGTACGAACTGAACGGTATTATCGTCCACTTTTTTCACGTCGGTGATCAGGTCCGGCAGGCCCATACCTTCGAAGTATTCATAGCTACCGCCAGATACTTTGTGGTACGGGTTTTGCGCGTTTTTCTGTCGGTCGAAGGAGAATACGACGTCGTCAGCGTTAAAATCACGTGTAGGTTTGAAGTCTTTACTGTCTTGCCATTTCACGCCCTGGCGTAAATGGAAGGTATAGGTTTTGCCGTCTTCACTGACTTCCCACTTCTCAGCCAGGCCAGGAATAACTTCCGTAGTACCGATTTTGAATTCAACCAGACGGTTATAGATTGGTACGGAGCTTGCGTCATACGTCGTACCAGAGGTAAAAAGCTGTGGGTTAAAGCCTTCCGGCGAGCCTTCAGAACAGTAAACCAGGGTTTTTGCCTGTACGCTTGCTGCGACGGTGAGAGCCACCAGGCTCAGACCAAGCTTCAGCATCCCTGACTTCTTCAAGGAAATACTCATTATTCTGCTCCAATGTGATGTTTTGCTTTTGTTGTGTTACACCGCCTGACCTTTATTTATTTTTTACCCGGTCCGGTCGGAGATGCCCGAAGGCGTTATAAGGGATGGAGAATCCTTTCAGAAGAGCGACAGAGTTGCAGCGCAGATCCTCCCTGAAATGCCCCTCATGCCCTACAATCTGTCAACAGAATGTGAAAACGTCAATACAGGTGACGGGGATTTACGTTGAGTGTGAGAAACCGTAAACAAAGATTAAAAAAACTTTGTCGGTATATTTTCAGCAGGGAAATTTATGCTACTCGTCATGTTGCAGCACAAACATCTTCATATTTCGCAACAGTCAGTGATTAACATTTATTCATATTACGTAAATTTTCTTACAGAATGGCGATTATCTGAGCACTTAATGCCGCGAACGTTAAAACGCACAGCGGAAAATGCTGAGGTTATCCATAAGCAACGCGAAAAAAGATCAATCTATATATAAAAAAATACAATGGATTATGTCACAAAATCGTTAACAGACAGGTTGATACGGGGATCAGGGATATTTAATGAGATGGTCACTCCCTCCTTCCCGGTACTATGCTGAGGACAGGCTTTCATTCGGAGAACTATCATGGAA
>NZ_WLVC01000045.1:0-38181 GCF_016859735.1 Lelliottia sp. RWM.1
GCTTACCGCTCATGGGCACCTCTCTTTAAGTCATCTTAAATGACTCTGAGGTGTCTGTTAAACCCGTGGCGATTCAACAGACGGTAACGAGGTTGACAGACAACTGGTTCAACAGATGACGATATTGAGCCAGGGTAACGATCAGTATTTTCGTTTTGTTACGCGTCTGAGTCGCGCGATGGAGGCCAAAGCGGCAGGCGGCACGCCGGATTTGGCTTCGGCCCAGCAGGCGCTGGATAACATGAGTAAGAAACTGGAACAGATGAAGTCCATCTCTCCAGGTCCTATGGATGAGCAGGTGTCCGCACAGGTGATTAGTAGCTGGCAGGCGTTGCTCGAACAGGGAATTACACCTCAGATGCAGCAAGCGCAACAAGGCTCACTTGAGGGATATCGCCAGCAAGCTAATAACGTGACGCCTCCACTGAGCCGTGCGTTTGGCGCTGCAGCTGAAAGCTTCAATACCGCAGCAGGGAATACGCTCGACAGCACCCGCGTGGTGGTTGACAGCCTGACCAGCATGACCCGGACGGTCATTATCACAGCCACCATTGTTGGTCTGCTGATCCTGCTGTTCACCGACCGTTATCTGGTCGCAATGCTGGTAAAACCGCTTGACCGTATTCGTGAACACTTCCGCAATATTGCGCAGGGCGATCTCAGCCAGCCGATTGTACCTTTTGGTCGCAACTGCGTGGGACAGCTCGTACCGCTGTTAAGTGCGATGCAGGATAGCCTGCGCGAAGCCGTTAGCACGATCCGTTCCGGTAGCGAAAATATCTGGCGCGGTGCGACGGAGATTTCGAGCGGTAACAACGATCTCTCTTCGCGAACCGAAGAGCAGGCCGCAGCGCTGGAAGAGACCGCCGCCAGCATGGAGCAACTGACGGCAACGGTGAAACTGAATGCTGAAAGCGCCCGTCAGGCAAGCCAGTTGGCAGATGTCGCTTCAACAACCGCCAGTCGTGGTGGCTCACTGGTGGACGACGTTGTCACCACTATGAGCGGTATCTCCGGCAGCTCGAAGAAAATTGCGGAAATCACCACCGTCATTAACAGCATTGCTTTCCAGACCAACATCCTGGCACTCAACGCTGCAGTAGAAGCGGCACGAGCCGGTGAACAGGGTCGCGGTTTCGCCGTGGTGGCCGGTGAAGTCCGGAATCTGGCGAGCCGCAGTGCGAATGCGGCAAAAGAGATCGAAGGGCTGATTGCTGATTCTGTTAACCGGGTGGAAGAGGGCGCTAAGCTGGTGAGTGACACGGGCACGACCATGGAAGCGATTCTGCGGGCTGTCACCGAAGTGACGACCATCATGAAGCAGATTGCGTCGGCATCCGAAGAGCAGAGCAAAGGCATTTCGCAGGTCGGTGTGGCGATTAGCCAGATGGACGGCGTCACCCAGCAGAACGCCTCGCTGGTGGAGCAGGTTTCTGCCGCGGCGTCAGCCCTGGAACGTCAGACGGAGGAGTTGCAGCGTTCAGTGCAAAAATTCCGTCTTTCTGCACAAGAGCCTCAAAGTGTGGTAGCCGCAACGCCCCTCAAGACGCCAGCCCGTGTCAAAACGGCAGGTGCGCCGGACGACTGGGTCTCCTTCTAAATTTCCCTCCTCTAAAGGCCGCCTTGTGCGGCCTTAAATAGCACTAGCCACCGCTCAAAATATCGCTATACAATTTACTATATAGCGATTGGGGGCATAACGATGGAAAACCATTTTGGTAAAGGACTGATGGCGGGGATGCACGCAGTGCAGGCTGATACCGCGAAAAATGTGGCGCATTTCTGTTCCGATTATAAGCGCGGATTTGTGCTGGGTTTTTCGCACCGCATGTTTGAGAAGACCGGCGATCGGCAACTTAGCGCGTGGGAAGCCGGTATTTTAACCCGCCGTTACGGGCTGGACAGAGACATGGTGATGGACTTCTTCCGGGAAAGTCACTCTAGTGCTGCGCTGCGTTATTTTATGGCGGGCTACCGTCTGGAAGGGTAAGTTTCAGTCATCTGTTCCGGTGCGGGAAATAGAGATCAGCGTTGAACCAATCGCCACACCGTTTTTCCCGGTGTGTTTAATCTGGTACATCGACTGATCGGCGCGCCTGAGTGCATTGACAAAATCATCCTGCCACTGCACCTCATCAATCCCAATCGAGGCGCCCACCCGCGCTTGCCCGTTATCCAGTTCGAAGGGCATCAGTGCTGCCCGCAGGCAACTGTGCGCTGCGCTATTCACCAGCAGACTGGAGAGCGGGAAAGGTAACAAGAGCACGAACTCATCGCCACCCAGACGACCGACGATACTCCCTTGCGGGCAGCTTTCGCGTAACCGATGGCTGAGCTGAATTAACAGTTCATCGCCGCTACGATGCCCAAAAGTATCGTTCACCGTTTTGAAATCATCCAGGTCAATAAATGCCACGCAGAGCGCCCCTGAATTTTTTAATGCCTCGAAATGTTTGACTAAGGCGTGACGGTTGGCAAGCCCGGTTAGCGGGTCGTGGTTGGCCAGCATGGCGAGTTGCTCTTCGTACTGCTTCTCTTTGGTCATATCAATATGGGTTCCGGTCACCTTAAGGGGGGTTCCGTGTTCATCCCATTCACTGACGCGACCCCGGTCCAGTACCCAGGTGATTTTGCCGTTTTTATGCTGCATCCGGTGCAGTGCTTCATAAAAAGGGGTTTTACCATGCAGGTGATCGTAGAAAGCATTCAGCACCATCTGCCTGTCATCAGGGTGCAAATGATCGCGCCAGACTTCAAACTGTGCGCTCAGCTCTTTCGGCTGATAACCGAGCATAGAGCCCCAGCGACGGTTATAGATAATCAACTTTCCCGTTGGTACGTCGAGCTGCCACAGGCACAAGCCCGTACCGTCCAGGGCTGCGCTGAGCTTACTACGGGCGTCACGCGCCAGCCTGGCAAGCCGGGCATTATGCTTTTTCAGATTCTGGATCTGCTGTTTCAGCGCCTGTTCTGACATGAGAATTTTCTTAAGAAAATAAGTGTGATTCTTGCCAGTTTAGTGGGTCGTTGTAAATACGATGTTGAAAAAAGAGAGTGATTTGCGATAAGGCGTGAAAATAGCGTTTTTACCGGGGGAAAGCCGTCTTTTCGGGGCTTTTAGCCGATACTCCTGGCCGGGGAAAACCCGGCCTGAAGCGTTAGTGCGTCACTTCACCAATCAATGCACCAGAACCTGCTCCAACTGCTGCACCTTTTAACACGCTTTTGCCGGTAACCGCGGCAGCACCTGCACCAACGGCAGCGCCAATCGGACCGCCTTTACGTGCTGCTTTTCCTTTATCGCCATTTTTGAACATTGCCCCCGTACCCGCACCAACGACCGCGCCGCCAACGGTGGATTTCACATCTTTGCCTGTAATCGCGCCGATAGTCGCTCCCGCAACTGCCCCGGCAGCGGTCTTATCCATCGCCATACCGGAAGAAGAAACGATAAGCGCGGTGAAAAGAAGGGTGACTTTGAGGTATTTCATAACGGTTCCTTGTAGTGATCAATCAAACATTGGGGGGCAGTCTGCCAGTGCATCTGAATACCCGATAGGCTAATAATGCCCTGTAAACCTACCCCCAAAGCACACCACGACTTCAATTACCCATCGCTGTATAATGATTTGCATAACGAAAATGTGAGGACATTATGAAACAGCGCTTTTGGCAGGCAGTAGCATTTAGCGTACTGATTTTTCTCCCGTTATCATCTCAGGCATCTCGCCAGATAACGGACCAGATTGGTCGCACCGTCACGATCCCTGATGAAGTGGACCGCGTCGTTGTGCTCCAGCATCAGACGTTGAACTTGCTGGTGCAAATGAACGCCACGGACAAAATCGTCGGTGTGATGGCGAACTGGAAACAGCAGTTGGGTGACGGCTATGCGCGTCTTGCACCGGAGCTGAATCAGAAAGCGGCGCTGGGCGATCTCACCCATGTCGACCCGGAAAAACTGGTGGCGCTAAAGCCCCAGGTGGTCTTTGTCACCAACTATGCACCGCAGGAGATGATCGATAAAATCAGCAGCCTCGGCATTCCCGTGGTCGCCATCTCCCTGCGTCACGACGCCGCAGGCGAAAAAGCCAAACTGAACCCAACCATGGCCGACGAAGAGCAGGCATACGATCTCGGGTTGCGCGAGGGGATCACGCTGATTGGTGAGATCGTCAATAAACAACCTGAAGCCAAAGCGCTGATCGAGGCCACCGACAAGGGGCGCAAGATGGTCAGTGACCGTCTGAAAGATATCCCCGCTGATAAGCGCGTTCGCGCCTACATGGCCAACCCGGAACTCACCACCTACGGTTCAGGTAAATACACCGGATTAATGATGGCGCACGCAGGTGCAGTGAACGTGGCTGCTGCCACCATTCGGGGTTTCAAAACCGTGGCGATGGAGCAAGTGATCGCCTGGAATCCTCAGGTGATCTTTGTGCAGGATCGTTATCCTTCTGTCGTCGGGGAGGTTAATTCCGGCTCGCAGTGGCAGGTGATCGACGCGGTAAAAAATCACCGTGTTTATCTGATGCCGGATTACGCTAAAGCCTGGGGCTACCCAATGCCGGAAGCGATGGGTATCGGTGAGCTGTGGATGGCGAAAAAGCTTTACCCGGAGAAATTTAAGGACGTTGATATGCATAAAGTGGCGAATGACTGGTATCAACGTTTCTACCGCACAAACTACCAGGGCATTGACTGATGCGCGTGCTGGCGGCAGGCAGTTTACGGGGCGTATGGCCGCAGCTCATGGCGAATTTTCCTGAACCGGTTGAAACCGTATTCGGCCCTGCTGGCTTGTTACGAGAACGTATTGAAGCCGGTGAACCTTGTGATCTGTTTGCCTCAGCTAATCTTGCTCACCCGCAGGCACTCGATGCTTTGGCTGTTGTGCCATTTACCCGCAATACATTGTGCCTGACCGTGCGCAGTGATGTGTTGCGTGCAGGTGACGACTGGCTTTCGCTCCTCACCCGTGACGACATTCGGATCGCCACCTCCACGGCTGGGGCCGATCCTTCCGGGGATTACACCCAGGTGTTGTTTGATCGTATGGGTAACGCGGGGGACGCTGCCCGTAACCGCGCTCAGGCGCTGGTTGGTGGGCGAGAATCTGCTCCTGTTCCGGCGGGAAAACTGGCCGCAGAATGGATCATTCACAGTGGCCAGGCGGATCTGTTCATTGGTTATGCCAGTTATGCAGGCAAACTACGGCAGATTGACGGGCTGACGATCGTGCCGATCCCCGCGCCGTTTAACCCGCATGCGGAGTATGCATTCGCGCTTATCACGCCCCGGGCGCAAAGGCTGGCGGATTTTTTACAGTCGGAAAAGGCAAAAAAGATATTACGTGATGCGGGGTTTGGAGGGTGATCCTGCAAAGCGTTGCGATTTTGCTGAGTGCGACTCTCGAATTTTCTTACCAGAAGCTTAATAGAACAAAAGCATTACCGCGATGCCCTGGTCCGGCTGAAAATCGCTGAGGCGTTTCCTGTAGGCCGGGGCGAGGTGCAAGGAAAAGCCGAAGGAACCGCGTAGCGGCGGATTTCCGCCGGGAGCCTGGGTTGCCAGAATGGCGATTGAGCCACCCTGGCACGTTCACGACTTATGTGGTGACAGAGATGCATGGAACGTAAGGTGAACGGAATGACCACTGACGCAGCATGTTCCCCCTCACTCCTGGCCCTTCCCGTGAGGAGAGGGCACTGTCTGTACATTAGCCCTGACGCTTATCCTCGGTATGCGTATCGAAGTCACTTGCCGCATGGCGTTCATGTAACTGCTCGCTCGGCTCACCGAAGGTCCGGTTAACGATACGACCTCGTTTCACCGCCGGGCGATGGGCGACATCCTGCGCCCAACGCAGGACGTTGGTGTACTTCTCTGCGTCCAGGAACTCGGCAGCGTTATACACGTTGCCAAGAACAACGTTGCCGAACCATGGCCAAATTGCGATATCCGCAATAGTGTACTCTTCACCTGCGACATAACGCCCGCGTGCCAGCTGTTTATCCAGCACATCCAGCAGACGCTTAGACTCCATCGTAAAGCGGTCGATCGCATACTCAATCTTCACTGGCGCATAGTTATAGAAGTGACCAAAACCTCCGCCGAGGAATGGCGCGGAGCCTTGCAGCCAGAACAGCCAGTTCAGGGTTTCGGTACGGCCCGCCGGATCTTTTGGCAGGAAGTGACCAAATTTCTCCGCGAGGTAGAGCAGAATGTTGCCGGATTCAAATACGCGTGTTGGCGGGGTTGTTGAATGGTCGCGCAGTGCCGGAATTTTCGAGTTCGGGTTCACGTCAACAAAACCGCTGGAGAACTGATCGCCTTCACCGATACGAATCAACCACGCATCGTACTCAGCCCCTGTCACTCCCAGTGCCAGAAGCTCTTCCAGCATAATGGTGACTTTCTGACCGTTGGGTGTCCCCAGGGAATAAAGCTGAAGGGGATGCGTGCCAACAGGCAACTCTTTCTCATGGGTTGCGCCGGAAACCGGGCGGTTGATGTTGGCGAACGCGCCGCCGTTGTTCTGTTTCCATTCCCACACTTTTGGTGGCTGGTAGGTGTTGTCGGACATGTTGGTCTGCCTTTTGAGTGATGTGTTGAGGCAGTGTAGCAGGAGATCTGTGAACCCTTTAACGTTGTGAGCGCAATAGCGTCGCGGCTATTCCTTCTGGCGCTTATATATATCAAATTCGGTATAAGCTTAATCGAAAATCGCATTTTCATTATTAATGCGGATTCACGCAAAGCTGCATATGATGCTCAGATATAAAGACAACGTAGTAGTAATAAAACTTTATCGGGCAAGGAGTTAGTGAGATGCGTAAGCTTCTGTTATCGGCAGTTGTAGTATCGCTCGCGTTAGGTCTGGCAGGCTGTGATGATGCGAAAAATAAAGAGACGGCAAATGCGCCAGCCGCGAAAAACGATGCGCCGAAAGAGGGGGGGTCTCTGATCATCGGCATTACCTCAGGCGACCCGTTAGCGGTTAACCCACTGTACGCCAGTGACCGCACGACCCTGACGATCATGCAGGCGCTTTATGCTCCTCTCTACAGTTTTAACGACGGCAAAATCGAATGGGGTCTGGCTGAAAGCCTGACGCCCTCGGCGGATAACCTGAGCTACACCCTGACGTTAAAACCGAATCTGAAATGGCAGGATGGTCAGCCTCTGACGGCTGACGATGTGGTCTTCACCTTTAATAAATTGCTCGATGCCAAACAGCATAGCTTCTTCCGCAGTATGTTCACTTACGGTGGAAAACCGGTAGAAGTGAGTAAAGTGGACGACCGTACCGTGAAATTCACGTTGCCGCAGGTGAGTGCCGCATTTACCGGAACGCTGGTACAAATTTACCCGATCCCGCAGCACATCTTTGCCGGTGAAAGCGACCTGGAAAAGAGCACTAAAAACGATGCGCCAGTGGGTTCCGGGCCGTTCAGGTTTAAAGAGTACCGGGCCGGGCAGTACTATGCGCTGACCCGCTTTGATGATTACTGGAACGGGAAAGCGAAGCTCGATTCCGTGACCTACCGTTTAGCCAAAGACAGCAATGCGGCAAACCTGGCGCTGCAAAACGGCGAGATCAACCTGAAGATGGTTGACCCGCAGGACGTCACGCGCCTGAAAAACACCGGCAAGTTCGACTTTGTGGTCTATCCGGAAGGGCGTCTGGCTTACATGACGTTTAACCAGAACGTTCCGGTCATGAAAAGCAAAGAGCTACGTCAGGCGATTGCCTACGCCATCAATAAAGATGAGCTGACCCAGACGGCATTCACCTCGCTGGATTACGCTAAACCGGCAACGTCATTCCTGACGCCGGATACCCTGTATCAGACTAACGACGTTGAGCAGTACGCTTTCAACCAGCAGAAAGCCAAAGATCTGCTGAAAGCCTCCGGCGCGCCGGCGAACCTGAAGCTGCGCCTGGCCTATGTGAACACCAACAAAACTCAGGAGAGCATGGCGCTTTATATTCAGCAGCAACTGAAGGGCATAGGGGTCAACATCGAGCTGATGCCGCTGGATTCCAACGCCATGTCTCAGCGCAGCCTGGATATGAACAACACTGCGTGGGAGCTTAATCTCGGGGGTTACATTATGGGCGCTGAGCCAGACGGCTATAAATCGCTGTTTATGAGCAACGAAGCCTACAACTACGCGCACTATAAGAACCCGCAGTTCGACGCCTTGTGGGACAAAGGTGCGATTGAAACTGACAACGCGAAACGTGCTGAAATTTATAAGCAAATTCAGCAAACCGTCGCCAATGAGATGACTTACTACCCCATCGCTTATACCAACGCGACTGTTGCTGTGGATAAACGCTTTGGCGGTACGCAGGAAGCCGAACCTAAGCCTGTATACCTGTTCCAGGATCTGTCAAAAATCTACCAAAAATAAGCTATTGCCCCGGTCATCTGGCCGGGGCTTTTGTATGAGTAAGTCGTGTAAGGGCTTGTCGTGAACACATTACTGACGCGTCGGTTGCTGCAACTGCTACCGATGCTTTTCTTTATTTCGCTGGTGGCGTTTTTGCTGGTCAAACTCGCGCCAGGTGATCCGGTGGCGGCCTACATTACGCCGCGCATGGCTCCGGAAGACATCGAGCGCATTCGCCAGAGCATGGGGCTGGACAAGCCGCTGGTGACACAATACGCCCTGTGGCTCAAAAACGTGTTGCAGGGCGATCTGGGCTACTCTCTGATTTACCATCGTCCGGTACTGGAGATGATTGGTGAGCGCATTCCGGCCACATTAGGGCTGATGGGCGCATCTCTGCTTATGGCGATCGTTCTGGCGATCCCGTTGGGCTTGCTGGCGGGCGCATTTAAGCATCGCTGGCTGGATCATATTCTGAATCTGTTCGCCTATATCGGGATCTCCGTACCCATCTTCTGGTTCGGGATTTTGTTGATTACCGTGTTTGCTGTGCAGCTTAACTGGTTTCCCAGTATGGGGATGCGCACGATCGGCATGGATGACAACTGGCTGGATGTAGTGCGTCACGGTGTGTTGCCGTGCATCGCGCTGACCTTTTATAACCTCTCCAGCTACGTGCGCTACATCCGCTCCAATACGATCTCTCAGCTTTCTGCCGACTACGTGCAAACTCAGCTTGCCTATGGCGCAACGCGTTCCAGCATCCTGTTCCGCCATGTGCTGAAAAACGTGCTGCTACCGGTGATTACGCTGTTTGGACTGTCGTTTGGTGAACTGGTTGTGGGCGCGTATGTGACGGAAAGCGTCTTCTCCTGGCCAGGTATGGGTTTGCTGGGGATCCAGTCGATCACCTCGCTGGATTACCCGCTGATCATGGCGATCATCATGCTTTCATCGATGATGCTGATCGTGGGCAACCTGATCGCCGACGTGCTTTATCGCTTCGCCGATCCCCGCATTCGTACACTGAGGTAACCCCGGATGAGCAGACGCTGGCAACAAGTTCGCCACCAGTTGCGCCGCAATCGTCCGGCGCAGTTTTCCCTGCTGGTACTCTTTATTTTCGTCGCTGCCGCGCTTTGTGCGGGGTTAAGTCCTTACGATCCCGATCAAATGTCACTGGTCGCACGCACGTTACCGCCTGACGGCGCGCACTGGTTTGGGACGGACGAATACGGACGGGACTACTTCACCCGAGCCCTTTACGGCGGGCAAATCTCCCTGATGGTCGGTTTTTTGGCGATGCTCTTTTCGACGCTGATTGGCACTATCGTGGGGACAGTCAGCGGCTATTTCGGCGGCTGGCTCGATAATCTGATGATGCGTGCGGTTGATATTTTGATGGCGATCCCGGCGTTTTTCCTGCTGCTGGTGGTGAATGCCTACCTCAAGCCAGGCGTGGATAACATCATCCTGATCATCAGTCTGCTGACGTGGATGAATATGTCGCGCCTGGTGCGGGCTGAAACCCTGTCGGTGAAAGAGCGTGAGTATGTGCTTTACGCCCGTGCGTCGGGTGAACACCCGCTGCGTATCATTGTGCGCCATATCATTCCCGGCGTGCTTCCAACCATTATTGTCGCCGCCACGCTCAATATCGCGTCTGCCATTTTGATGGAATCGACGCTCAGCTTCCTCGGTCTTGGCGTACAAGCGCCTGCGGCATCGTGGGGAAGTATGCTCAACAATGCACAGTCATACATTGGCGAAGCCTCCTGGCTGGCGATGTTCCCCGGTATTTTGATTCTGCTGACGGTGTTCAGTTTTAACGTGCTGGGCGATGTGTTCCGTACGGCTTTTGAGCCAGGAGCGAACCGCGATGAATAACTTATTAGAACTTCAGAACCTGCAAACCACGTTCCGTACGCGCGATGGCGATGTTCATGCCGTGCGAGGTGTGAGCTTTCATGTACAGCCAGGGGAGCTTGTCGGCATTGTGGGAGAATCCGGGTGCGGTAAAAGTGTCACCTGTAAGTCCATTATTCAGTTGCTTGGCAACAACGGACGGATAACCGGCGGCAGCATTCGTTTTCAGAATGACGATCTGGCGCAGAAAACGCCGCAGCAAATGCGTGCCATTCGTGGTAACGATATTGCGATGATTTTTCAGGATCCAATGACCGCCCTGAACCCGGTGCTCACCATCGGCAAGCAGATGACGGAGATCCTGGTGCGTAATAAAGGGCTGGCAAAGAAAGAGGCCAGATCAGCGGCCATTGCCATGCTGGAACAGGTTGGGATTTCGGATGCCGCGCGTCGATTCGAACAATACCCCCATGAGTTCAGTGGTGGGATGCGCCAGCGCGTGATGATTGCCATTGCGCTTTCGTGTCAGCCTAAACTGTTGATCGCCGATGAACCGACAACCGCGCTGGACGTGACCATTCAGGCGCAGATCCTGCGTTTACTGAAAAGCCTGCAACAGCAGACCCAGACCGCTATTTTGCTGATCACCCACGATTTAGGTGTGGTTGCACAGGTGTGCAGCCGTGTCGTGGTGATGTATGGCGGGCTGGTCATGGAGGAGGGCAGCGTTGAGGATATTTTTTATCAGCCTGCTCACCCGTATACCCAGGGGCTGTTGGCGTCATTGCCGCGCCCCGAAGAGCTGAACCACCGTTTGTCGCCGATTGAAGGCACACCGCCCGGCTTGCTTAACCCACCGCCGGGTTGCCCCTTTGCCGAGCGTTGCCCAAAACGAATGCCGCAGTGTGAGCGGCAACCTCCGTTTTATCGCGTGGAAGAAGGGCATCGTTCCGCATGCTGGTTATGGGCAGATAAGGAGGTTCAGGCATGAGCGAGCAACACTCTCCATTAGTGAGCGTACGGGAGTTGCGTAAACATTATCCGGTTAACGGTGGGTTGCTGCGTAAAGGCGTGGCCGTGAAAGCCGTTGATGGTGTGAGCTTTGATATTCAGCGTGGTGAAACCTTTGGTCTGGTGGGCGAATCGGGGTGCGGTAAATCTACCCTCGGACGCGCGCTGCTCAGGCTGTTTGATATCACCT
The DNA here is from genome assembly GCF_016859735.1 of Lelliottia sp. RWM.1. Lineage (NCBI taxonomy): Bacteria > Pseudomonadati > Pseudomonadota > Gammaproteobacteria > Enterobacterales > Enterobacteriaceae > Lelliottia > Lelliottia sp. RWM.1. The sequence goes on from NZ_WLVC01000045.1 coordinate 11,471, forward strand.
CTGGCGAAATCCATTTTGATGGGCAGGAAATTGCGCAGGCCAGCGAAAAGCAGCTTAAGCCGCTACGCAAACGCATGCAGGCGATTTTCCAGGATCCGTACTCCTCTCTTAACCCTGGTATGACCGTTCAGCAACTGGTGGCTGAGCCGATGCAAATTCACGGGTACAGCCGAGAGGCCCAGCGGGAACGCACGGAAAACTTGCTCTATAAAGTGGGGTTAAAACCAGAGCATTTGCAACGCTTCCCGCATGAGTTCAGTGGCGGGCAGCGTCAACGTATCAGCATTGCCCGTGCGCTGTCGGTGCGTCCTGAATTTGTCCTGTGCGATGAACCGCTCTCGGCGCTCGATGTGTCTGTCCAGGCGCAGGTTGTGAATATCTTGCAGGATCTTCAGCAGGAGCTGGGGCTGACTTATCTGTTTATCGCGCACGACCTGTCGATGGTGCGTCATATTTCCAGCCGTATCGGGGTGATGTATCTCGGGAAGCTGGTGGAAGTTGCCCCGGCGAACACGTTGTACCAGCACCCGGCGCACCCTTACACGCGCGCGCTGTTAGCGGCAATCCCGCAGCCTGATCCGCGCATTCGTCACCTTGAGCAGGCGACGCTACGGGGGGAGATCCCCGGCCCGATGTCGGCTATCCCTGGTTGTACGTTTTGCAGCCGCTGCTCGCATGCTATGCCCGTTTGCCAGACGCAGGAGCCCGCAATGCAGGAGATCGCGCCGGGGCACTTTGCGGCGTGTTGGCTTTTTAAAGTGTGAGCAGACAATGCCCTCTCCTGTTAAGGGAGAGGGTTGGGATGAGGAGAACCTTCTGGGAACGAACTAACCCAGAACCCGTTTCACCCACACGCCTACGTCATCACCGCTGCCTAAATCCGCCTGCACCAGACCGTTAACCATAAACGTCGGAGAGACGTGAATACCATTCTGGCGGGCGTATTTGCAGTGCCATTTGATCTCGGTTTGCAGCGCCGGCCGAGCAAACGCGTCTGCCACCTGCACGCCGCTGTAACGTTCAATCCGCGCGATAATTTCTTCCGGTGTCGCCTGCATATTTGGGCCGCTGCAGTGGTCGGTAAACTCAAACTCTTCACGATGATCGGCCACTGCCTGCATGATCTTGTGCGCCGCCGCTTTACCATCCGGTAATGTTGATGCCGCCAGAATACAGCGGACAATAACCCCGGAAAACAGATGCCAGGGCTGGGACTGTAAACGGATTTTAACCGTAACGTTCTCTTCACCCGCCTGTTCCAGAAACGCGTTTAACTTATTGAATGTCTTAACCGAGAAAGGGCAGGTAGGTTCCAGGAAAACCTCAAAGGTATGTGGGCCGTGGCCCCACTCAAGCTGTTGCGCCTGTAAGCTCATGTTGACTCCTGATGGTGTGATTTATCGTCGTTTGATTATTGTTGCTGCGAATAATTTGCCACGCAGGTGTATGATAAATCCACCTCTGTCAGGTTAATTACAACGTGCAGACGACGACAACCTTCATAATATTGCCGCCTGCCTGTTTTGGGTTGGAACCATGCGTAAAGCAAAGTTAAGCAGTGACGCTCCATTTGGAACGTTGTTAGGTTATGCGCCGGGTGGCGTGGCGATTTACTCTTCAAATTATGGCAGCCTCGATCCGCGGAACTACCCGGAAGATGCCGAGTTTCGTAGCTATATCGGCAACGAATACATGGGCCATAAATGGCAGTGCGTCGAGTTCGCACGCCGCTTCCTGTTCCTCAACTATGGTTTCGTTTTTACCGATGTCGGCATGGCGTGGGAGATCTTCTCGCTCCGTTTCCTGCGTGAAGTGGTGAATGACAACCTTCTGCCATTACAGGCATTTGCTAACGGTTCAAAACGTGCGCCGGAAGCCGGAGCCTTGCTTATCTGGCAGAAGGGCGGGGAATTTCATGAGACCGGCCACGTGGCGGTTATTACCCAACTGATGGGCGATAAAGTCCGTGTTGCCGAGCAGAACGTACTGCACTCCCCGCTGCCTGTCGGTCAGCAGTGGACGCGCGAGCTGCGTTTATCCGTTGAAGATGGCTGCTATACGCTCCATGACACCTTCCCGGATACCACCATTCTGGGCTGGATGATCCAGACCGACAACACCGAACACAGCCTGCCGCAGCCACAAATCGACGGTGAACTGCTGAAAATTGGCGGGGCACGCCTGAAGAATAAACGTCAGTTCGACGGCAAATGGCTAAATGAGAACGACGCGCTCCAGCAGGCGTATGTTCGTGCAAACGGCCATGTTATCAATAAAGATCCTTGCCAGTATTTCACCATTACTGAAAGCGCTGAGCAGGAGCTGATCAAAGCGACCAACGAACTGCACCTGATGTATCTGCATGCGACGGACAAGGTGTTGAAAGACGATAACTTACTGGCGCTTTTCGATATCCCGAAAATCCTCTGGCCGCGTCTGCGCCTCTCCTGGCAGTGGCGTCGCCACCATATGATCACCGGTCGTATGGATTTCTGTATGGATGAACGTGGGTTGAAGGTATATGAGTACAACGCAGATTCAGCATCCTGTCATACCGAGGGGGGATTGATCCTCGAAGAGTGGGTGAAAAACGGCTATCGCGGAACCGGCCATAACCCGGCCGAAGGGTTGCTGGAAGAACTGACCGGCGCGTGGAAGCACAGCCATGCCCGTCCGTTTGTACACATCATGCAGGACAACGATGTTGAAGAGGATTATCACGCGCTCTTCATCCAGCGTTCGCTTATGCAGGCCGGATTTGAGACCAAAATTTTGCATGGCCTGGGGGCGCTAAGCTGGGATGCCGCCGGACAGTTAATTGATGACGAAGGCCGCCATGTGAACTGCGTGTGGAAAACCTGGGCGTGGGAAACCGCGATAGAGCAGATCCGTGAGGTGAGTGAAACGGAATATGCCGCCGTCCCTATCCGTACGGGGCATCCGCAAAACGAAGTGCGGCTGATCGATGTCCTGCTGCGCCCTGAAGTGCTGGTATTTGAACCGCTGTGGACGGTTATTCCCGGTAACAAAGCGATTCTGCCAGTACTGTGGCAGCTCTTCCCGAACCACCGTTATCTGCTGGATACCGACTTTGAGGTTAACGAGCTGCTGAAAAAAACCGGTTACGCCGTCAAACCGATCGCGGGCCGCTGCGGCAGTAATATCGATCTGATCAGCCCTCAGGATGAATTACTGGATAAATCCAGCGGCAAATTTGTCGATCGCAAAAATATCTACCAGCAGTTGTGGTGTTTACCCAACGTGGATGGCAAGTACATTCAGGTTTGCACCTTTACCGTCGGTGGGAACTACGGTGGGACCTGTCTGCGCGGGGATGATTCACTGGTGGTGAAGAAAGAGAGCGATATCGAACCACTGATGGTGGAGAAGGATAAGTAATACACATTCGTCTTCCTTTCCTTTCCCGGACATCCGCAAGCGACCCTTGCGGATGTTTTTTTATGGGCGAGCGAAACCTTCGGGGGTTAGCGTGCGAACTATTATTCATAGAGCATGTTTTTTCCCTGATGGAGCTGACCATGAAACGTTTGAAAACCTTGTCTACTGCCGTTGTATTGAGTCTTTCATTAGTTGCGATGAGCGCAAACGCGGCGCTGGAAGCGGGGGCAAAAGCCCCGGACTTCAGTTTGCAGGGCGCGCTTGGCGGCAAGCCGTTGACCTTCTCCTTACAGCAGGCGCTGCAAAAAGGGCCGGTCGTGCTCTACTTTTTCCCGGCGGCCTTTACCAAAGGTTGCACCCTGGAAGCTCATGCTTTTGCTGAAGCGACGGATGATTTCAAAAAACTGGGGGCGACCGTCGTGGGCGTGACGGCCGGGAATGTTGACCAGGTTGACGAGTTCTCGAAACTGGAGTGCAGGGATAAATTTGCAGTGGCTGCCGACCCTGGTGCGAAAGTGGCTGCAGAGTACGAAACGCTGATGCAGATGAATGGTAAAACGGTTTCCGACCGGACTTCATTTGTCATCGCACCCGATGGCAAAATCCTGCTGAGCTACACTGACCGTAACCCGGATGCGCATATCCAGAAAACGATGGATGCCGTGAAACAGTACGCGAAATCACACTCGTAATTTAGCCGTCGGGGTTCGCCGCTATGTTAACAGCCATTCTTGCCGCCTTTGTGGGCGGCATTATTCTCAACTTTATGCCGTGCGTCTTCCCGGTGATTTCACTCAAAGCGCTGGGGATCTTGCGCCATCAGGGCAACAGCACCAGTGCCCGGACGGAAGGGGTCGGCTTTTTACTCGGCGTCATTTTTACCATGATGGCGCTGGCCGCTGTGCTGTTGGCATTGCGTGCCGGGGGAACGGCGGTGGGCTGGGGATTCCAGCTTCAGTCACCGCTGGTGATTGCCATCCTGGCGCTGATTATTTTAGGTGCGGCCCTGAATCTGCTGGGCGTGTTTGAGGTTGGGCTGACTCTCCAGCGGGCCGGGGAGATTGACGTCGGCGGGCGCGGGGCATTTTTCCGCTCAGCGTTAACCGGGGCGCTGGCTATCGTGGTTGCCACCCCTTGCTCCGCCCCCTTTATGGCGGGTGCAGTGGGCTATGCGCTGGTACAACCGCCCATTGCGTCGCTGGGGATTTTCCTGGCGCTGGCCCTCGGTTTTGCCACTCCCTTTACGCTGATCTCGCTGTTCCCGGTTATTGCTCAACGCCTGCCACGGCCCGGCGCATGGATGGATATTCTCAAGCGAGGGTTGGCATTCCCGATGTTCGGCGCCTTTGCCTGGCTGGTGTGGGTACTGGCGCAGCAGGCGGGAACCACGGCGCTGGCGGCGATGCTGGCCTGCGCCGTGGTGGTGAGCTTCACCGCCTGGCTGTATGGCATTGCTCAGCGCAGACGTCTGATTGGTCATTCGTATAAAGCCCTGCTGGCGGTCACGGTGGTGCTGTTTCTGGCGGCTATCACCCCGTTACCGGGTGTAATGCATACCCAGCCGTCGACGCAGGACAGTCCGGGTGTGGAAAGTATCACAGAGGTAAAATGGTCGCCGCAGACCGTGGCGGAGATGCGCGGGCATGGCAAAGCTATTTTCGTGAATTTTACCGCCTCCTGGTGCATTACCTGCCAGGTCAACGACCGAACGTCGTTATCCACGCAGGCGGTAAAACAGGCCATATCCCGTACCGGAACGGTTTATATGATTGCAGATTCGACGAAGTTTAATGCGGATATCGACGACGCGATGAATGCGTTCGGGCAGGGGGGATTGCCGCTGTATGTGGTCTATCCGGCGGACGGCAGTGCGCCAAAAGTGCTGCCCCAGGTCCTGACCCCGTCGATTGTGGTGAACGCCCTGAATCAGGCGTCCGGTAAAAAAGTATGAGGGAGTGGGTCGTGGCGAAATATGGATAACGGCCTCGCGCCGCGTGAGGCCTGGCCCGCGCTGATGGCATTGGCTCAGGCGGGTGATCGTGATGCTTATACGCGTTTGTTGCGGGCGATTGTTCCCGCCATTCGGGTGATTGTCCGCAAGCAGATCGCCGATAACGTACTGGTTGACGATGTCATTCAGGAGGTTCTGCTGACGGTGCATCGGGTACGCCATACCTACGATCCTGCCTTTCCATTTTTGCCGTGGTTAATGGCGATTGCACAGGCCCGCACCGTTGATGCATTACGTCGTCGTGGGCGCTCTCTTCAGCGCGAGACAGATGATGAGAATGCGTTTGCTGTGCCCGTGCCAGACAATACAGAGCATCAGGACCGGGAAGAAGAACTGGCGCTGATATTAGCGCAACTTCCTTCGCGTCAGCGGCAAATTGTGGAGCATATTCACCTCCAGGAAATGAGCCTCGCAGAGGCTGCTGCGCGCCACAATCTGAGTATTGCTGCCGTGAAATCATTACTCCACAGAGCATTAACGAATCTTCGCCGCATGGGAGCGAATCATGGTCGATCATGACAGGTTAATTGAGAAACTCAGCCGCGAAGCGAGGCCGGTCAAACGTCCCTGGTCTGACGGCTGGCGCGTACTGGCATGGATACTGATGGCGCTGCCTTGCGGCGTTCTGGGGAGTCTGCTGGTGCAGCGAGTCGCCACGGACTGGTCTGTGTCGGGGGCGTGGCATGCCGTGTTGCAACTGGTTTTGACCTTCGTGATGGGCGTCATGGCGATCAGAAATGCATTTTTGCTGAGTATTGCCGGGCGTAAGCCGTTGGGCTGGCGCTGGTTTGTCCCGCTGATTCTGCTGTGGCTGGTGGGAGCATTGTCCAGTTTCGGCGTCACGCCGGTTCAGGCTCACGCTGCCGATGAGGCCAACTGCTTCGCTTTCATGATGACAGTCAGTACCCCGATGATGCTGCTGGTCATTGGTTATTTGCGGCGCACTAGGGCGTTATACCCGCTGCGGACGCTTGCTGCCGCGGGTGCGGGCGTGGCTTGTATGGCGTTAACGCTGCTCTACTTTTGCCATCCAGTTGATATCCATCCGATGGATTTCCTGCTGCATCTCGCCGCTGTTATCACCATCGTGAGCGCAACGATAGTGTTGGGCTGGAGGCTGGTAGTGATAAGCTGAGCGCCTTGCCGTAAGGGAACTCAGGAGATGTGATGACGCAGGCAATTATGCTGCAGGGGACGGCTTCCGATGTTGGCAAAAGTGTTCTTGTCGCGGGGCTGTGCCGTATTTTCCATCAGGATGGCTGGCGGACTGCGCCGTTCAAATCCCAGAACATGGCGCTGAATTCCGGTATCACTCCGGATGGCAAAGAGATGGGGCGGGCGCAAATTTTCCAGGCTGAAGCCGCAGGTATCGTGCCCGATGTCAGGATGAATCCCGTATTGCTGAAGCCGGGTGGCGATCGCCAGGCTCAGGTTGTTCTGATGGGACAGGTGGCCTGCAATATGGATGCCGCCAGTTATCACGATTACAAGCCGCATTTGCAGGCGCAAATTTCGTCGGTCTACCACAGCCTGGCGCAGGAGTATGACATCCTGGTACTGGAGGGGGCGGGAAGCCCGGCAGAGATCAACCTGCGTGACCGGGATATCGCAAACATGGGGATGGCCGGGATGGCGCAATGCCCGGTTATTCTGGTGGCCGATATCGATCGTGGTGGCGTGTTTGCCGCAATCTACGGCACGCTGGCGTTACTTCAGGATCATGAGCGCTGGCGGGTGAAAGGCGTCATCATTAACAAGTTTCGCGGTGACGTGGCGCAACTCTCCTCCGGCCTGGAGCAGATTGAATCCCTCACTGGTGTGCCCGTGCTGGGGGTGATGCCCTGGCTGGAGATTGACCTCGAAGAAGAGGACGGCGTTGTATTACAACGCGTAAAACGGACCCAAAAGCGCGATATCAACATCGCCGTTGTGCAACTTCCTCATATTGCTAATTTCACCGATTTTAATGCGCTCTCTGCACAACCCGACGTGCGCGTTCACTACGTCAGCCACCCGGACCAGCTTCACGATGCGGACTTGATCATCCTGCCTGGCAGCAAAAATACCCCTGGCGATCTTATCTGGCTCCGGGAGACCGCGTTCGCCCAACGCGTACTGGAACACCACCGTCGTGGCGTACCGGTGATGGGCATTTGTGGCGGGTATCAGATGCTGGGCGAAAGCCTGACTGACGAGGTTGAGTCAGGTCTGGGCAGAATGCCGGGGCTTGGCTTACTCACGACCACGACACGTTTTGCACCCGTGAAAACGACCGTACAGGTGCGCGGGGAAATGGCCGCGTCGCTGCCCGGATGGCTGGCGTCGCTTTCCGGCATGAGCATACAGGGTTACGAGATCCATATGGGTGAAACGTGGTTAAGCGGTGACGATCATGCGGTGTTAGTGCTGCAAAAAAACGGTGGACAGGTTGCTGAAGGCGCGATGAGCGAGGATGGGCAGGTATTCGGAACCTATCTGCACGGGCTGTTTGATAATGACAGGTTCACGCGGGCGTTCGTCGACAGTCTGCGAACACGTAAGGGGTTGCCCGCCCTCGGCGATGGCGGGAGTTATGCGGATTATAAGAACCGTCAGTTTGATCTCCTGTCTCACGCCATGCGCGAACACATTGATATTGAAAGAATTTACCAGATCATGCGTGACCATCAGGAGATAACAGGATGATTTTAGTCACGGGCGGTGCGCGCAGCGGAAAAAGTGCACATGTAGAACAGCTGGCCGCCACGCAGTGCGAACGCGTTTTGTATATTGCGACCTCAACGGTGACGGACGAAGAGATGGCTCTGCGTATCGACAGGCATCGCGCTCAGCGTCCTGCACACTGGCGCACCTGGGAAGGATATCGGGATGTAGGCGACGTGATTCTTCATCAGGTGCAGCCAGGAGAGGGCGTGGTGATCGAATGTATGACCACTCTTCTTGCTAACCTGCTCTATGATATTTCCGGGGGCGCAGACCCAGAAACGCTTGATTTTTCAGCGCTGGAGATCGCTTTGCATGAGCAGGTTGATGCGCTAATCGCCGCCTGTCAGCAGGCATCTGCGCCGATTTTTATTGTAACCAATGAACTTGGTATGAGTATCACCCCGGAGAATCGCCTGGCACGCCATTTTGTGGATATTTCAGGCCGCGTGAACCAAAAACTGGCGAGAGCGGCACAGGACGTGTGGCTGGTGGTATCGGGGATTGGAGTAAAAATAAAATGCGCTTAAACATGTTATGGGCAACGATGCGCCTGATGACCCGGATCCCCATTCCGGCAAAATGGACCGATGGCGTCGATTTTCGTCATTTAGGGCGCGGTATTACCTTCTTCCCGGTTATCGGTGCGGTGGTGGGGGCACTGGCGGCAGTACTTTCCCTCGTTGTGAGCCAGACGGGCGGGGGAATATATATTGGCGCGATAGGTTATGTTCTGGCGCTGGTTGTGCTCACGGGTGGGTTTCATCTGGATGGGCTTGCGGATACCTGTGACGGTATTTTTTCCGCCCGGACGCGCGAGCGCATGCTTGAGATCATGAAGGACAGTCGTCTTGGGACATTTGGTGGGCTGGCGCTAATCTTCTGCTTGCTGATCAAGACCTTCGCGGTGATTGGGCTGTCGCACCTTCCGGCGACGGCACTGTTTTCACTGCTGATGTGCGCCCCGATAGCGGGACGTTCCGTACTGGTGCTGGGGATGTATGGCCAGCGTTATGCCCGCGACGTTGAGGGGTTGGGTAATTTATTCATTGGTCAAATCACCTTCCGTGAGGCGGCGATGACGCTCGGGATTGGCGTGGCTGCTGTCTGGCTGATTGCGGGGTTGCATGGACTGGCGGCATTTCTGGTCTGTTTCCTGGTGATATTTGGCATGGTGCGTTACCTGCGCAACCGGTTAGGCGGACAGACAGGGGATACCCTGGGGGCGCTGGAAGAGTGCGGTGAAATTGTGTTTTTGCTTGCCTTACTGTGGGTGTAAACCATGCGCTTATTTTTGGTTCGTCACGGGCAAACTGCCGCCAATGAAAGCGGCCTGTTTTACGGCAGTACGGATTTGCCGTTGACCGAAAAAGGGATTGAGCAAAGTACGCGGATTGGCGGGTATCTGGCTGAGCTTACGTTTAACCGTATTCTGGTAAGCCAGCTTCAGCGTGCGCAGCACACCGCGCGGCTGATTGCTCCTGAGGGTGTTTTTCAGCCTGATGCGCGGTTGAATGAGCTGGACTTTGGTTCCTGGGAAATGTGCCACTACAGCACGATCGCTGAAAGCACGCCGCAAGCGTGGCAGGACTGGCTCGATGACTGGCAAAACGCCACGCCAGGAGACGGTGAGCCGTTTCCCCGGTTTGCCGAACGGGTAAAAGAGGTTGCGCACGAGCTGCTGAATTTACAGGAACCTGGCGACGTCCTGATTGTGGCGCATCAGGGGGTTCTGAGCCTGCTGCTGGCGACATGGCTGAACATGCCGCTCGAAGCTATGTGGCATTTTCCGTTTAAGCAGGATGCCTGGACGAGGGTCGACAATCGTGGCGGGTTTATGGTGCTGCGCAGTTTTAATGACAGAAGCGTATTTCAGGCTGAAGAGAGAGAAGAACAATAATGGAAACAATGCAGACGCTGGTGGCCGCGATCCGTCCCCTGGACGAACATAAACAGACTGTCGCGGCGAAACATATTGATGGGCTGGTTAAACCGCTTAACAGCTTGGGACGCCTCGAGACACTGGCTATCCAGCTTGCCGGGATGCCGGGGCTGTTTCAGCTTGAGTCACTGAATAAAGAGATTATCGTGATGTGTGCCGATCATGGCGTGTATGACGAAGGTGTGACGGTAAGCCCGAAAGTGGTGACCTACCTGCAGGCGCTCAATATGCAGAAAGGCATTTCTGGCGTATGTGCCCTCGCAAAAACGAACCAGACGTCGGTGTTGCCGGTGGATATTGGCATCGACGGTGAGCAGATTGAGAACATGCTGAGCCTGAAAGTGAGCAGGGGAAGTGGGAATATCGCGCAGGGGCCGGCGATGTCGCGCGAAGAGGCTGAACACCTGCTGCTGGCGGCGGCCCGTCTGGTAAAAAAACGTGCGGATGACGGTATTTCTGTCTTTGGTACGGGGGAGCTGGGGATGGCGAACACTACTCCAGCATCGGCGATCATCAGCGTATTAAGCGGCTGTGATCCGCACGAGGTGGTCGGGATTGGCGCGAATCTGCCTCACGATAAATTGCAGCATAAAGAGGGCATCGTCCGCCAGGCGATCCGCGTCAATCAACCTGATGCAGCCGATGCGGTCGACGTCCTGGCGAAGGTGGGAGGGTATGACCTGGTGGGGATGACGGGCGTGATCTTAGGCGCTGCAGCGTGCGGCTTACCCGTTGTGCTGGACGGTTTTCTCTCCTATGCCGCGGCAATAGCGGCGTGCCAGATAGCCCCTGAAGCCAAACACTATTGTATCCCGTCGCATTTCTCGGCGGAGAAAGGGTCGCAACGGGCGCTGGAGCACCTGGGCCTAACACCGTATCTCTACCTGGATTTGCGCCTGGGCGAAGGAAGTGGGGCGGCAATGGCGATGTCCATCGTCAGTGCGGCATGCGCTATGTACAGCCAGATGGGTGTACTGGCAGAGACAGGGATCAGTTTAAAAGCCTGAATGCCGGAGGCCGGAGAGTAAATAAAAAACGGGGCAACGATGGCCCCGTTTTTCATCAATACCGCTTAGAACATTTTACGTAAGCGTAAGCTGAAGGTGTGAGCCTGGTAGCGATCGCCTGCCTGCAAGTCATAACGCGCGTCGAAGCTCAGTGCATCCGCTTCATACAGCGTGCTCCCGATAGCCACACCCGCCATATCTTTTACCGGCGAAGCGCCTTTGGTGATAAAGCTGGTTTCTCCAACAGTGTCTGCTGCATACGAGGCACGACTGCTCACCTGACGGTTATCGTACTGATGGAGCCAGGACACTTGTGCAAATGGTGTCAGGTTGCCAATTCCGGTCACAAAGGTTTTCTCAATGCGAGCCCCCATATCGCTGACAACAGACTGCGAGTGTGTGCTGCCGACATCCAGCGCCATACCGTTTCCGCCCGACTCTTTGTAACCATCAACATGCTGATAGCCATAAGTCAGGCTGGCCAGTGGCGTCAGCACTACGCTGGCAGGCAGGGTAAATGGATAGCCAAACTCAGTTTGCAACGTCACTGACTGCCCATTGAACTTACCTTTTGCCGTCCCGGAGAAGCCGGTGAAATCAGCGCGGCGAACAGAGTCATAGTTCTGGCGGTTGAGGCCTGCTGACAGGTTCAGATACCACGGATTGCCAGTGTAACCTGCATAGCCAATGACGCCGTAGTTATCCGCAGTGGAGGTATTGCCGCTCAGGCTGTCTTTCCCGTGTACCGAGGTGTTGCTGTAGTTGACCGCAGCACCCATGCGCCAGTCGTCATTCAGCGAGCGGTCAGCACCGAGGATCAGGCCACCAAATTTCGCGGTATAGCCGCTGACATCACTGCTGCTGTCCTGGCGTGCATAGCCGCCAAACGGCTGGCCCCAGACGATCCAGTTACTGCTGTAATCATCACCCGTTGCCACCCCACTTGTGCCAGAGCTGGCGGGGTTGCGAACAGCATCAATGTGCGCCCCAACCACCGACTGCGCGGTTGATGTCGCTACGGTTGCCGCGGTGCTGGTGTTGATATTCTGGGCAGGAGACAAGCTTTCACCAACGCGGTTAGCTTCTTGTTTACCTTCGAGCGCTAACGACGCGTTAAAGAGGTTCAACAGTTGCGGTGACGCAATACCCGAGTAGTTTGACAGCCCGCCAAGTGCCGCGGTAGCGGTTGGGGTGGTTGCCCATCCGGCCCTCGCCACTGGCGCGGGCTGAGAGGGCTCTGCGGGTTGTGATGGTATCAATATGCCAGGCGCTGTAGGCTGAGTGACGATTGGCGTAGTGGTTGACGGTGCTGCGCCAAGCGTTAAGACCAGAGCCTTGTTAGCCCCGTCTTCGTAGACAGAGCCGTTTACCGCGCCGCGATAGCCAACGGCTTTATAGTTCAGCTTATCGGCGTGATAATCGGTACTGGCGCCTGCCGCGCTAATCACCACATAACGCTGACCTTCGGCGAATTTGTATGTCGTGCCGGTGCGCAGCAGATTGACGTGAGAACCTGCATCCACAATGGCATTACCCGTGACATTCAGGCGACCATACCCTGCATCAGAGGCGATACTACCGTTTGAGATTGCTAAGTCAGATACGCCAGAAACCAGGGTTGCGGCAGCGTTCTGGTGGTAATTCCCCGTGATCTGGACCGGGCTGTTTACCTGGAGTGAGGCCGCACTGTTTTGCACAGTTCCATTCGGGACAACCACATTGTCGTTCAACAGCAGGGAGCCGGTTCCGAAGATAACGTCAGCGTTGGCGCTGGTCAGTGTGCCAATGCCATTCTGACCCGTCAGAACCCCGGTAGTGAGTGTCCCGCCGTTGATTTTTAATGGCGTGCTGCTATTCGTATAAATATCACCTTTGATCAGATTGGTATTGATCAGGGTAACGTCTGTATTGGCGTTAAGGTTAAGGATATTATTGGCCTGGACATACAGGGCATATATACCGCCACTTAGCTCACCATTGTTAACGATGGTCGTTGTTGCGTTCTGGTTGTTGAAACTGACAAAGTAGATACCAAAGTTGCTGGCCGAGATCCCACCGTTATTGGTGATGGTACTAATAACGGCATTATTATTGCTGTTGTTCAGGATCCCGAAGACATCAGCCGTGATTTGACCATTGTTCTCAATGGTATCAATTGCGCCCTGGTTATTAATGCCGAACACATTGCTGTTAATTTGTCCATCATTAATAATGCTATGAATTGTGCCACGGTTGAGAATACCTGCATTGCCAAAACCGTTATTGTTCTCAGTTTTAAGTGTGCCGATATTGTGCAATATACCAATCGTGCCGCTATTATAAATTGCCCCTGATTCCTCCGGGAGCGAGTTAATATTATTTATGTTTGAGGTGATCGTGCCTGCGTTTGTTAAATTCTCGATTGTGCCCAGGTTATTAATCGCGTGGTAGCCGGTAATTGTACCGTCATTGTTCAGGGTCGTGATCGTCGCACCTGAATCCACAGTCAGTGCGGAGTCCTGAACCGCGGTCACGGAGCCGGTTTCGGTGATATGAACCAGTGGAGCCGAACCGGTGATCGTTCTGCTGTTTTGCGCATCGTCGATAATAAAATCAGATACGGCAAAAGCCTGAGTAGACAGCAGCCCCTGTACTGCCATTGTAGCGACCAGCAGAGAGATCAGCTGGCTAAGACGTTTTTTTTCCATGATTAACCGTCACAAAGTTGCGAATGTTGTAATAATGCAGGTGGTATAATCTTCGGATTAATCCGATATCGTTCTGGCGCAGAATATACATTCTGTTGCAGAAAACAATAAGCTTTGATTAATTATTTATTGAAGAAATAAATGCCTGTTTTTTGTAATGATATTAATTTAACTTAAGGTGGAAAGAGCCTTGCGAACCCGGCGTAATATATTTTTAGTCGCTATATTGATTAGCTTATCTTTTTTATTTTCAGGGTGTGCATCGGACACTCGTCGCGAGGAAGCGGAAGGGATCGCCCGGCATGCTGGTCTGATCAGAGAAAACATTCAGGCCCCACCATTTTTAATAGCGACCTGGAGCCGAATAATGCCTCCGGTTACTGCCTTGCATGTTTACATCGAGGGGGATGGTTTTGCCTGGAAGAGCCGCACACAACCGTCAAATGACCCGACGCCTAATAATCCAACAGGGTTGAAACTTGCTGCTGCTGATGCGAATGCGAACGTGCTTTATCTTGCGCGTCCGTGTCAGTTCATCACGCCGTTACCCGCCAGTTGCCGCGTAAACGAGTGGACGAGCGATCGCTTTGCGCCAGAGATCGTGAAGGCAATGAACGATGTTCTCAATCAGTTTGTACAACGCTATCCCGGCGTACAGCTTGATCTCGTGGGATATTCAGGTGGCGGTAATATTGCGGCATTACTGGCTGCTCGTCGCAAGGATGTGCATTCTCTACGAACGGTCGCCGGCAATCTTGATGTGGCTTATGTGAATGCGCAGCACCACGTCACGCCGATGCCCGGTGCGTTAAACGCGATAGATTCAGCCTCTTCACTGCGCCTGATGCCGCAAATTCACTTTAGCGGGGAGCGAGATGAGACGGTTTCACCGGAGGTTGCCCGCCGTTTTCAACAGGCCGTGGGCGGACGTTGTGTGCAGGCTGAGGTCGTGGGTGATATGACACACGGTTCAGACTGGGCTGCCATTTGGCCACGATTACTGGGGAAAGGGTTGCCTGTATGTTGACGGACTATGTGGGCAAGGCATGGGAGGGGATAACGGCATTGCGTTTTCCCGCTCTCTATCGCCAGCAAAGAGCAATAGGCCATTGATAAACTGAGGGTGTTGTGTTCCCCGGGGCCACCCGCGGAAGTGGAATATCAGATATTTGATACTCAACGTACAGAAGGTGTCATGGAAAAAACCAGATTGTAATTTTGCCTAATTGCAAATATTTGCCTTTTTGGCATGTTTTAAACGGTGTGCAGGGTTCGGAATTGAATCAGAAACACGGGATTGTCTCTCTTTTTTAAACTGTTTATGCGCTATTCACCTCTGTTGAGGAGAACGCTGTTTTGACCGGGGAGTTGGGTTGAAATATTGTTACTATCAATGCATTTAACTTAATTCATATATAAAACAACTAATTGTAATATTCTCCTGCCCTTTTTCGTGACAAGTAATATCGGCCAGTACGTGTTTGTTATTCTCATTTTCAACCAATGAAGTACTACGCCAGTAATTAATTTTTCTCTCAGGGACTACACCCGTTTTCACCAATAAGCATGTTCGATTTATGTAGAAATGTAAGTAAATAATACTGTATAACCCTGTGTTCAAAATGGTCTCGCGCAGATTTTAAAACTCAAGAATTAATAGTCGGTTGATACAGAGGAACGTGACGTTATATGAGCAGGGATAGGCTTTTCAGAATGACGGTATCACTTCTGGTGATGCTGAGTGCAGGTGTGGAGGCAGTGCCGCTTTTCCCGTCGGACCGTGACACCATTCAACAGCAGCAGTCTGAGTTATTGCGCCGCGAACAGGTTCAGCGAGACGAACTTGAACGCAGTATTTCCCTGCCACGGACACCTGAATTCACTTCATCCTCCGATTCTGCTGGCCCCTGTTTTGATATTCACCTCATATCTCTTGATGGCGCCACGCTGATTAAGCCTGCCGTTCAGAAAAAACTGCTTTCCCCCTGGCTGAACCGCTGTCTGGATATGGCACAACTGACGCAGCTGACCAATAACGTGACGGACTGGTACGTTAGCCGGGGATATATCACCAGCCGTGCTTTTCTCACCGAACAGGACATCTCCAGCGGTAGTCTTCATCTCACTGTGATGGAAGGGCGTCTGCAAAAGATGAAAATGGACGGTGAAGCGCCGCGGGTGTTGAAGATGGCCTTTCCTGGGCTGGAAGGCGGTATTTTAAATCTGCGCGATATTGAACAGGGCATGGAACAGATTAACCGTACCCGCCGCGAACCGGTGCAGATTGAAATTCTCCCCGGAGAGAAAGAGGGCTGGTCAGTGGTTAATCTGGCGGCTACGCCCGAACTCCCGGTGGCGGGTTCGGTCAGTTTCGACAACAGCGGGCAGAAAAGCACCGGGACGGGGCAGGTCAGCGGTTACCTGTCGGTGAATAATCCGCTTGGTCTGGCGGATTCGTGGTTTATCAGCGGTGGTCGTAGCAGCGATTTCTCGAATGCTTATGATGCACAGAATGTGGCCGCAGGATTCAGCCTGCCATACGGGTATTCTCTTCTGGATTACAGCTATTCGTTGAGCAACTACCTCAGTACCGTTAATAACAACGGCTGGCTGTGGCGTTCCACGGGTGACACACAAACCCACCGTTTGGGTCTCTCATATGTATTGTTTCGCAACGGTAATATCAAAACAGCACTAATGGGCGGATTACAGCACCGTATTAGCCGAAATTATCTCGATGATGTATTGCTTGAGAGCAGCAGTCGCAAGCTCACCTCGTTTTCTCTCGGGCTGAGCCACACGCATAAACTCCTGGGCGGTGTTGGTACGCTGAACCCCGTTTTCACGCGCGGTATGGCGTGGCTGGATGCGGAGACCGATCACGGCAAAGGAGAGGACCAGCCGAAGAGCCAGTTCCGTAAATGGTCACTGAGTGCCAGCTTTCAGCGCCCTGTTACGGATGGTTTGTGGTGGCTGTCGAGTGCGTATGGTCAGTGGTCACCTGACCGACTGTATGGTGCAGAACAGGTCAGTATCGGGGGCGAAAGCTCGGTGCGTGGCTTTAAGGAGCAGATGATTTCCGGTAACAACGGCGGTTATCTGCGCAATGAGCTGAATTATTCCCTTTTTACACTTCCGTACATCGGACAGGTCAGTACCCTGGCCGCCATTGACAGCGGCTGGCTTCACTCTGACCAATATGGTCGGTACTCCTCCGGGACTCTGTGGGGGAGTGCTGTGGGAGTGTTGTCTTCTGCCCGTTATTACTCGTCACAACTGACCGTTGGCGTTCCGCTTAAGTATCCCGACTGGCTCGCCCCTGACCACGTTGTCCTTTATTACCGTCTGGCGCTGGTTTTTTAATCTCAGGAATTAACCGTTATGGATAACCGTCACTCCGTCTCTTTCTGTCGTCGTTTCCTGAGTTATGCCATCTGTGCCGTCATCGCGGGGCAGCCGTTATTACCTGCCATCGGCGCAGCGATAACGCCCTCCGGCAACGCACAAATGGAACAAGCGGGTAACGGTGTGCCGGTGGTCAATATTGCTACGCCCAACGGGGCGGGAATATCCCATAACCAGTACGGCGACTATAACGTCGGGAAAGAAGGGCTGATCCTCAATAACGCCACCGGCAAACTGAACCAGACGCAGCTAGGCGGTCTTATCCAGAATAACCCGAACCTGAAGGCTGGACAGGAAGCCAGAGGCATTATTAATGAGGTGACAGGAGGTAAGCGTTCCGAGCTAAAGGGTTATACCGAAGTTGCAGGTAAAGCCGCAAACGTCATGGTCGCCAACCCTTACGGTATTACCTGTGATGGTTGTGGCTTTATCAACACACCGCAGGCGACGCTCACGACCGGCAAGCCGGTGATGAGCGCCGACGGTAGCCTCCAGGCGCTGGAGGTTACAAAAGGCAGCATTACCATCAATGGGGCAGGGCTGGATGCCAGCCAGTCAGATGCGGTGTCCATCATCGCCCGTGCAACAGACATCAACGCGCAGCTCCATGCGAAAGATTTAACGGTGACAACCGGGGCTAACCGGGTTGGCGCAGACGGAAGCATTACTCCCATAAAGGGCGAAGGTGTTGCCCCGACCGTCGCAATTGATACCAGTGCACTTGGTGGAATGTACGCGAACCGTATCCGGCTGGCCTCGACAGAGCGTGGCGTTGGGGTAAACCTCGGCAACCTCAATGCCCGCCAGGGGGATATTACGCTGAATGCAGCAGGTAAACTGATCCTGAAGGACAGTCTTGCCACTGGTAACACGACCATCACCGCAACGGACGTTACCCTTTCCGGCGATAACAAAACCAGTGGAAACCTGAATGTCACCGGGACAAATGCCCTGATGCTGAATCAGACCCGTCTGGTGGCCGATAAGCATCTGACGCTGTCCTCGTCCGGGCTGATTGCGCAGAACGGTGGGGAACTGACTGCCGCGCAGAACATCACGCTCAGCGGCCATGCACTCAACCAGGACAATAGCGGCAAAACAAACGCCAGCGGCAATGTCACCCTGAGTGCCACCGGCAATGCGATGATGAAAGGCAACACAGTTGCCGGAAAATCCCTCGTTGTTAATACCGGGAGTCTGAGCAACAGCGGGATACTGGCTGCCGGAACGGATGCTCATGTCAGAACGGGTGAGCTGACCCACAGCGGCACTCTCCAGGGTAACACTCTGAATGTCATCGCCACCGATCTCACCAGTACCGGTGGCCTAAAAGCTGGCCGTTCTCTGGATATCAGCGCCCGCGATATCACGCTGTCCGGTCAGACCATTTCGGGTGACAGTCTGATCCTGAAAGGCAACACACTGAAAACCACTGCCACGGCACAGACGCAGGGTAACAGCGTCAGCGTGGAGGTACAGAACGCACAGTTCGACGGGACACAGGCGGCCAGAGACAGTCTTGCCATTAAGACCCGTGGCCGTCTGACACATGGCGGCATCACCCAGGCGCAGACGCTGAAGACAGAAAACGACAGCCTCAGTAACAGTGGCCTGTTACTGGCAACCGGAGATATTCATGTACTTACGCAATCCGTGGCGAATACCGGCACTGTCGCAGGCAACGTCCTGTTCATTAACGCAGAACACATCAACAACAACGGACTGTTACAGGGTGACGATTCACTGAACCTGACCGGGCGTACTCTTGATCTACAGGCTGGCTCCCGCACGCTCACAAATGGGATATTAAGCCTTTCGGGAACGACACTCACCAGCGCAGGACAGATCCAGGGAAACGGTATCAGCGTTAATGCTCATGACTGGCAACAGGGCGGCAGTTTGCTGGCAAAGGGCGCGCTTTTGGCATCGGTTACCGGGACGCTGAACAACACCGGCGAACTGCTGAGCCAGAACAACGCCACGCTGAATGTGGCACATATCATCAGCAGCGGCCGCCTGTTGTCTGCCGGTGATCTTGCGGTTACAGGTAATACGCTTCATAACAGCGGTACGGTGCAGGGGAATAATGTCGCCCTTTATCAGGACCGCATCACCAACAACGGGGCGATCACCGGGGTCGCGGCACTCACGCTGGCTACTCGTCCGGATATGGCCTCACCGTTTCTGTCACTGGTTAATAACGCAAAGGGATCGCTGCTGACTGCGGGCGATTTGTCCGTCACTGCCGGCGAACTAAACAATACAGGACAATGGCAGGGGAAACGGGTACTCGTTCATGCGCAGAAACTGACGAACAGCGGTGCGCTTCAGGCGGCAGAGTTACTGGACGCGCAAATCAGCAATAACCTCACCGGCGTAACCGGCAGCAAAATCACCTCAAACGGCGAAATGGCCTTATCGGCGCTGACGCTGACGAACGGCGGACAGTGGATCGCGAAAAACCTCGCACTGAACGCAAATGCGTTGACAAACAGCGGAGAGATCACCGGGGTCGATGCACTGTCAGCCACCCTGAAACAGAGCCTGAATAACCAGACCGGCGGGAAACTGCTCAGCGGTGGCAGTCTGAATCTCAGTGCAGGCAGTACCACGAATGCCGGGCAGGTTCGGGGGGCATCGCTGACGATGAATGTCTCCGGGGAACTGGGCAATACCGCCGGAGCCGTGCTGCTGAGCCAGGATACGCTGAAGCTATCATCAGCAACGCTGAGCAATCAGGGCACGATTCAGGGCGGCGGTGAATCTTCCGTGGAGGCCCGCACCCGCATACAGAACGACGGGAAACTCATCTCGGGGGGGAAACTCACGCTGGGCGCACCGGAACTGATGAACAACAGCAACGGGCTGATGCAGGCCGTCACGCTGCTGTTGGATGTGGTGAATACGGTGAACGGTGGGCGCGTACTAACGTCCGATCGTGCAGAGCTGAAAGGCACGACGCTGACCAACAATGGTACGCTTCAGGGGGCGGATCTGCTGGTGAATTATCGGAGCTTCACCAGCAGCGGTACGGCGCTCGGTACTGCCTCCCTGACGGTAAAAGGGGACTCTCTCAGTCATACCGACAGCGGTAAACTTTACAGCGCGGGCAACCTGCTGCTTGATGTGCGCGATTTCAGTGGTCGGGGTCTGGTCGTTGCGCTGGGCGATACCACACTGAAACTGATTAACGCGCTCTCGAACAACGCTACGCTGGCCGCAGGCAAAACGTTGTCCGTGACGTCGCAGAATGCCGTCACAAACAACAGGCTGATGCAGGGCAATTCCATCGTGCTCAATGCCGGGGGCGAGTTTGTCAACAATGCGCAACTGACCCTCGGCAGTGGTAACAGTACGTTCAGTGCGCAGCACATCCTGCAAAATACCCCCGGCTCGCTCCGGGCTGGGGGAGATGTGTATCTGGCCAGCCGGGGCAATATCACCGTCAACGGTTTTACCGGGACGGCGGGTAGCCTGACGATGAGTGCGGCTGGGACCCTGCTCAACAGCACCCTGATTTACGCGGGTCATAACCTCTAGCTGTTTGCTGATCGCATTCACAATATCTATGGCGACATACTGGCGGGCAATAATCTCTGGATGCAGAGAGATGCGGTCGGGAATGCCAACCGCCAGGTGGTAAATACATCGGGGAATATTGAGACGCAGAAGGGCGATATTACGGTTAAAACCGCCAGTTTGCTAAATCACAGGGAAGGGTTAACTGCTACAACGACAGAGAATGTGGCTTCAGCAGCGGAACCAAAGATTGCCGTTAATATTGATGATATGCCTGAAGGTAGTGTTGGGGTGTATTACGATTCCAGAACTTTCCACGGTGGAGGCGGTTGTGCTGAAGGGCTCTGCATAACCTATTACAAATTTTACTATGCTCCATTCGAGGATTATTTATCCCGGAAATTTATCCTCTCTGAATCGGCTACTCACGTAACCAGTCAGGGGGGGGCGGGACGAATTGCCTCTGGACGAGATATCAGCATAAATGCCGCGTCATTGAATAATGAAGCCAGCGTTATTCTTGCTAATCGGGATATACAACTGTCAGGGGGCGATTTTAATAATCAATCCTGGCAGGACGGGACAACAAAAGAATATTTAATTTATTCCTTTGATGGAAAGGTGGCTACAGACTCTGTCAGTTATATGGACAATCTATCCAGCCGTGGTGGCGTTGATGTGGAAGTCACTCGTCCTGGCAGTGACAGTCTGACGTTTAGTGTGACAGGTCATAATACTGAGTCTCAGACGGGCGCGATCTATCGCGCCATTATCAGCGCTGGCGGCAATCTCAGTGCGAATTTCACAAACAACATCGGCAATACCACCGTCACGGCGAATGCGGGTGGTATCAGCAACACGATTAATGCACCTTCGCTGAACACGCTGACACCGCAGGGTATCGGCAATAGCTTTAGTGGTGAATCACTGGCGGCAGTCGACAATACGGGGATCCGCGGCCCCGGTGGACTGAGCGATATCGCGGACGGGCTGGTGGCCATTTCAGGCGCCAACAGCAGTCTGTACCCGCTTCCGTCTGGCAATAACGGTTACTTTGTGCCATCGACAGACCCTGACAGCCCGTATCTGATTACGGTGAATCCGAAGCTGGAAGGGCTCGGGAATGTAGACAGCAGTTTGTTTAACGGCCTGTATGGACTCCTCGGGATGACACCGGGTCAGGCTCCGCATGCGGACGCGCGATGGAGCGATGAAAAAACGTTCCTTGGCTCGGCATACTTCCTCGATCGTCTGGGGCTGCGCCCGGAAAAAGACTACCGTTTCCTCGGCGATGCAGTTTTTGATACCCGTTATGTGTCAAATGCTCTGCTGAACCAGACCGGCTCACGTTATATCAAGGGGCTCGGTTCAGACCTTGAGCAGATGCAATACCTGATGGACAGTGCCGCATCACAACAGAAAGGTCTCGGACTCACCTTTGGTGTGTCACTGACCGCTGAACAGGTTGCCAGCCTCTCCGGCAGTATTCTGTGGTGGGAGTCTGCGACCCTCAACGGGCAGACCGTGATGGTGCCGAAACTCTACCTTTCTCCGAAAGATATCACCCTTAACCATGGCGGCGTGATCAGCGGGAATAACGTACAGCTTGCGGCGGGGAATATCACCAACAGCGCAGGGACTCTCACTGCACAGAATGGCCTCGCGCTCGACAGCGCCAGCAGCATCGACAACCTGAATGCGGGGCTTATTAACGCAGGTGGCAGCCTCAACCTGAGCGCAGTCGGGGATATCAACAATGTGGGGTCGGCGATTGCCGGTAAAGCCGTTGCGCTGGAGAGTATTACCGGCAGCATTAACAACATCACGCAGACGCAGAAGTGGGGGGGTAGCGACGCACGCACGCATCTTAGCGGGACCGATACTGGCTCAACCGCGACCATAACTGCATCAGACTCGCTGTCACTGGATGCCGGGAGGAACATTAACATCACCGGGGCGGAGGTCACCTCTGGTGGTTCGCTCGGCATGTTCGCCGGTAACGATATCAGTATTGCCGCGAATGAGATCACCGCAAGCGACAGTCACCGTAACCGCAAGAACCGGGAAGTCAGCAGTAGCGCCACCTCGCATCAGGGCAGTACCGTCAGCGCAGGCAAAAGTGTGATGATGGCTGCGGATAACAACCTGAATATCATTGCATCAGATATCAGTGCACAGGATAACGCCCTGCTTTCTGCTGGAAATGACCTTAACCTGAATGCTGCGCGGGAAAATGAAAGTCATCGTAACGGTAAATCAGAGAGTCATGAAAGCCATGCCGCTGTTTCAACGGTAACCGCCGGAAAAAACCTCACGCTGACAGCAGGGCGTGATGTGAACAGCCAGGCTGCCAGCGTCGCGGCGGAAAACAACGTCGCCGTTCAGGCAGGACGAGATGTGAACCTGATGGCAGAGTCTGCCAGCGAAGGCAACAGTTACCGCTCAAAAAACAAAAAAGAGATTAATGAGTCTGTTCGCCAGCAGGGCAGCGAGATCACTGCGGGGGAGCATCTTGCCGTGGTTGCTGGTCGTGATGTGACCGCGCAGGCGGCAGATGTGTATGCCACGGGCAAAACCGCTGTGGTCGCCGGGCGGGATATCACGCTCAGCACCTCCACCGAAAGTGATTACGAATACCTCGAGAAGAAAAAAACCTCCGGCGGGATGTTCAGCAAGAAGACCACCCACACCCTCCACGAGGAAAGCCACTCCCGTGAGAAAGGCACGCAACTTTCAGGGGAAAGTGTGATTCTCAGTGCGGGTAATGACCTGATGCTTCAGGGCTCATCCGTTGCTGCTGAACGCGGCGTGGCGCTGACAGCCGGAAACAACGTGACGGTCGAAGCGGCAACCAACACCGACACGTTCTACGACATGAAGAAGACGAAGAAATCCGGCGTCTTCAGCAGTGGTTCAGGTTTTGGTGTGACCATCGGCTCGCAGTCGTCAAAAAATACCCGTAAGGGGGCAGAAACGACCCAGAGCGATGCCCGAAGTATGGTGGGAACCTCTGGTGGTAACGTCATCATCAGTGCCGGAAATCAGGTCACGCTGAGTGCAGCCGATGTGATGGCCGGACGGGCGAAAGATGACACTACCCGCGCCACCGGGCATATCGATATTACGGGCAGCGACATCGTCATTATCCCCGGACGGGATACCGTTACTGAATCAGCGAAGCACGAAAGCAAATCCTCCGGTATTACCGTCAGTGTGAAAGCGCCCTTTGAGGACACCGTACGTAATGTGCGTGACACCGTGCGCGGGAAGGACGGTAGTGGTAAAAACAGTACCGTTGATAAGGTGAAATCACTCAGTGCAGAAGGGGCTGCACTGGCTTCGGATGGTCCTGGGCAGATGGCTGCTGTCTCTGCGGGGCGCAGTAAGTCTTCCGCCGAGTCGCACTACCAGGGTGAGTTCAACAGCGGCAGCAGTCTTGCTGCTGCTGGCAATATCCAGATGACGGCCACCGGTAAACAGGGGGGCAGCAACAGCGGCAATATTCTGATTGCAGGCAGCCAGATCAACGCCGGTGAAGCGGTGCTTCTGGATGCGAAACGCGACGTAGATATCACGACCTCCACCGACCGGGAGGCATACAGTAGCCGTAGTAAATCCAGCGGCTGGAACGTCACCTCGGAGATGCCGACCGCAGGCAGTGCTACCCGTGCTACCCAGGGCGGAGGGAAACATGGTAGCCAGCTTCTGCCGGGGGGGATGAAGCAGTCGGAGGATAGCAACCGCGGGACCCGCACGACAGAGAACGCGTCGGTCATTCAGGGTTCTGATATTTACGTCAACAGCCGTGAGGGCAGCGTGAATATCAGTGGTAGCCAACTCACCGCCACAGAAGACCTGATGCTTGCTGCGGTGAAAGGCAACATCACGGTCACTGCCGGACGCGACACGTCGCAAAATGATGTGAGAGGCAGCAGCAAAACGATTGGCACACTGGGTGGCGATGGCTACAGTGCCACAGCAGGTTACAGCCGGGAGAAACATAGCAGCAAGGAGGGTGCTACCACTGAGTTCGGGCAGCGTAGCCAGCTAACGAGCCAGACCGGCAACATCATTGCGCAGGCCGGAGGCGACCTCTCGCTTTCGGGGACGGATGTCCGCGCTGGTCAGTCGGTAAGTTTAAGTGGCGAGAACGTGCTGTTTGATGTGAGCCGTGACACCCGCGACGGAGAAGCCCACAGCAACAGTTCGCAGTACGGTGTGACCGCCGCTGCCGGTGGCTGGGCGGTTGATGCTGCAAAAGCGGCAGAGAGCACAGCTCGTAGCGTGGAAGACGGTGATGATGCGCGGCTCACCGCCATCAGAACAGGCCAGGCAGGCATGACTGCCGCCCAGGGGATGATGACGGACTCTGCTGTCGTCAAGGGCAAAGTCTCCGTTACGGTGGGCTCTTCCTCGCAGGACAATTCCTACCACGTCACGAACACCCATGGCACGACCGTGAACGCTGGAGAGAGCGTCGTCATTAACGCCCGCAACGATATTGTCGGCCAGGGCGTACAGATTGGCGGTAAAAAGGTGGTACTTGATGCGGGACGGGATATCCTGCTTACTGCGTCACAGAACACGCAGAATAGCCAGAGCAAAAACAGTGGCAGCCAGTTCAGCGCAGGCGTAGGCGTCAGCCTGATTGGCTCGCAGAACGGTATCAGCATTGAACTGGGGGCATCACAACAGAAAGGTAAGGAAAACAGCCAGTCACTGAGTAACACCAACAGCGTGATCCGTGCTGAAGACCAGCTTACGATCAGCAGCGGACGTGACACCACGCTGAATGGGGCTGAACTGGAAGGTCACCGCGTGGTGATGAATACCGGGCGTGATCTGACCATCAGCAGCGTCCAGGACACGGCATCCTACGACAGTCGGCAATCTTCATCAGGCGTAGGCCTCAGCCTGTGCATCCCACCGATTTGCTATGGAGCATCTTCCGGTTCAGTCAGCGCTTCAGGTGAGAATGTCACCCAGAGTGGAAGGAGCGTCACAGACCAGAGCGGTATTCGCGCCGGGGACGGGGGCTTTGATATCCGGGTGGGTAATCACACCCAGCTTGATGGTGCGGTGATTGCTTCCAAAGCGGACAGTGACAAAAACAGGCTGGAGACCGGAACGCTTGGCTGGAGGGATATTCATAACGAAAGTAAAACCTCCGGCGACAGTTACACGGTGGCGGTTTCGGGCAGTGCGGGAGGGAGCGGGAGTGGTGAAAACCGTAACGTGTCTCCGGCCATCGGCACAGGTCATGCTGAAAGGAACATCAGTGGCACGACCTCATCAGCCATCAGTAACGGCAGCATCATTATCCGGGACCCGGCAAACGAGCAACAGGATATCGCAGGGCTGAGCCGGGATACGGAGAATATCCACCGGGGTGTGGATGTTACGGGTGATGTGCAGAAGGTGAAGGATAATCTGGCGGTACAGAGTGAAGGGAGCGTCCTTGCAGCGTCAGCGCTGGATG
This sequence comes from Lelliottia sp. RWM.1, assembly GCF_016859735.1. Classification (NCBI taxonomy): domain Bacteria; kingdom Pseudomonadati; phylum Pseudomonadota; class Gammaproteobacteria; order Enterobacterales; family Enterobacteriaceae; genus Lelliottia; species Lelliottia sp. RWM.1. The sequence continues at coordinate 37,623 of NZ_WLVC01000045.1, forward strand.
TGTACGGAAAATATGCAGAACGGAAGGCAAAAGAATCCAATGCGGCGCTGAAAGAGAAGCTGGCGGCAGAAGGCAAACTGACCGGTGACATGACAGCGGAGGAGCGGGAAGCCAGGCTGAAAGCAGACCCTGATTATCAGGTTACAGACTACGGTCCGGGGAGTGAGTTCTGGACGAAAGGGAGCGCCGCGGCGGGATTACTGGCAGGTGCGCTGGGTGGTAACCTGAAGGCAGGAGCGGCAGCCGGAGCGGCTCCGCTTCTGGCCTCGCTGGTAAGGAAGGTGGATGAAGCGTCGGCCCGTGCGGCGCTGCATGGTATCGTTGCAGCAGCCCTGACGAAAGTGTCTGGTGGCAGAGGTTCAGAGGGAATGAAGGCCGGGGCGGCAGGAGCCATAACAGGCTCCGGGATGATGGAGCATCTGATAAGTGCGCTGTATGGAAACAGGACGGCGAGTGAACTGACTGCGGATGAGAAGCGTCTGGGTCAGCAGCCTGGTGACGATAGCGGGTGGTCTGGCAGGGGCGGGAGTCAGTGGCGGGAATCTGTCGATGGCGGCCC
>NZ_WLVC01000046.1:0-35778 GCF_016859735.1 Lelliottia sp. RWM.1
TCATATGCCACCAACTGAATACGAAAAACAATATTATCAGCGGCTCGGAAGTGTCTAGATTATCTGTGGCGATTCATACAGTATCTGAAGTAGCCACCACAAAGAAGATTCATGCTCAATCTTCATTAATGCTTCCTGATGTAATTTTAAGGGCACAGGGTACTTCGTACGCAGGTTTTTGGGCTTCCTATACCCCATTCCCCCAAATGGATTTTTGGGTAAATAATCTCGTTTATCTGTCGCAAAATTGAACAATGCAGTGACTTTCTTAAACATGGATTGTCGGGACATCTCAGACGGGTATTTTGTTGCCAGAGCCTTTTTGAACTTTGTCACCGTCAATTTGTTTACAGACTCAATGTCCTTATCACCGTACCAACTGATGAAGAAATCAGCAGCAGCTTTATTACCTTTAAACGTCAATGGACGCCAATCACCAGACATATCCTCATACCACTCCTCAGCAACTGCACTGATCTTATGGCCTTGTTGCCTGAGAACTGAAGGTTGTGGAGATATAGACCCCGTATCACTACGTCCCCAAGGAATGAGATGTGCAGCTTGTACATGAACTTCATGTTCTATGTAGCGATCTCGCTCAGCGATCAAATACTCCCTGATGTCCTGGATTTTTAAACTTTCGCGTTTCAGTCGGTAGTAAGTACTGAGCAGTACTTTTGAGCGTATAGAGGCAGTATGGAAGTCTTTGGTTCGAAGATCGAAGCGTATCAGCTTACTTTGGTGGGATTTCTGCCAAACGTAATAGCCACGATTATTACATGAAAAATACATGATCATAGAGAATCCTCGATTCACTATGAAGACGCCGAAAACTATATAACACATTGAAATAAAAGGCTGGAAGCCACAATGACTTCCAACCTTTCAGTACTGGTTATTCATCTTCCAGGTAGGTGTACCCGTACAGACCCGCTTCAAACTCTTCCAGGAACTGCTGCTGTAATGCATCGTCCAGACCAGTGTTTTTCACCTGATCGCGGAACTGCGTCAGCAGGGTTTTCGGATCCAACTGCACATATTCCAGCATGTCCGCCACGGTGTCCCCTTCGTCGGACAGCTCCACTTCCACGCTGCCGTCAGGGAAGACAAACACATCAACAGCTTCGGTATCACCGAACAGATTGTGCATGTTACCGAGGATTTCCTGATACGCACCAACCATAAAGAAGCCCAGCATTGGCGGGTTCTCCGGGTCGTACTCCGGCATTGGCATCGTCGTCGCAATCCCATCACCGTCAACGTAATGATCGATAGCGCCATCAGAATCGCAGGTGATATCCAGTAACACTGCACGACGCTCAGGCGCATGATTCAACCCTTCCAGCGGCAATACCGGGAACAGTTGATCAATCCCCCACGCATCCGGCATTGACTGGAACAACGAGAAGTTGACGTAGATTTTATCCGCCATACGTTCTTGCAATTCGTCGATAATCGGACGGTGAGCGCGATTGCTTGGGTCAAGCTGCTTCTGCACCTCGTGGCACATGTTCAGATACAGTTGCTCTGCCCACGCACGTTCCTGCAGGCTGAATGTGCCGGATGAATAGCCGACATGAATATCGTGCAGATCCATCTGGCTGTCATGCAGCCATTCACGCAGTGAACGACGGTTGCCCGGCTCGTGCATCTCCTGCCAGGTTTCCCACATATTTTGCAAGGACCGAGGCGCATCATCCTGCGGCGGCGTAGCTTCGGAAATTTCGCTACGCTCTACGCCGATAATGTTGGAAACCAGTACGGTATGATGCGCGGTCACCGCGCGGCCAGACTCGGTAATCACCGTTGGGTGTGGCAAGCCGTGCTCTTCACACGCATCGCCAATCGCCCAGATAATGTTGTTCGCATATTCGTTCAGGCCGTAGTTCACGGAGCAATCCGACTGCGAACGTGTGCCTTCATAGTCTACGCCCAGGCCACCGCCCACATCGAAGCACTGAATGTTTACACCCAGTTTGTGCAGTTCAACGTAGAAACGGGCTGATTCACGTACACCGGTCGCGATATCGCGGATATTCGCCATCTGAGAGCCCAGATGGAAGTGTAACAACTGAATGCTATCCAGACGGCCGCGCTCACGCAGGATTTCAACCAACTGCAGAACCTGTGCCGCCGCCAGACCAAATTTAGATTTTTCACCGCCAGAGGATTGCCACTTACCGGAACCCTGCGACGCCAGACGCGCTCGCACACCTAGGCGCGGGATCACATTCAGACGCTCAGCCTCTTCCAGCACGATGGCAATCTCAGTCATTTTTTCGATGACCAGATAGACCTTGTGGCCCATCTTCTCGCCAATCAGCGCCAGGCGAATGTACTCGCGGTCTTTATAGCCATTGCAGACAATCACCGAACGGGTCATTCCGGCATGAGCCAGAACCGCCATCAGCTCAGCTTTTGAACCGGCCTCCAGACCTAAAGGCTCACCTGAATGAATCAGCGACTCAATCACACGACGATGCTGGTTAACCTTAATCGGATAAACCAGGAAGTAATCGCCGTTGTAGCCGTAGGATTCACGTGCACGCTTAAACGCTGCATTAATGGAGCGCAAGCGGTGTTGCAGGATCTGCGGGAAGCAGAACAATGCGGGCAGGCGTTGGCCCTGTGCTTCACGCGCTTTCACCAGTTTGGCAAGATCGACGCGAGCTTCGGGTACGTCAGGATCAGGGCAAACGCTGATGTGGCCCAGTTCATTGACGTCGTAGTAGTTATTGCCCCACCAGGCAATATTATAAGTGCGTAGCATCTTGCTGGCTTCCTGGGAGCTCATCGCAACCTCCTGCATGGAACGTAGTACACCCTGTTCGCCCGCTGACGAAGGCGAAACCGAAGACATGTCGTCAGACATAGCGAACCTCAACTCTTTGTATTAAGTGTAAAACAGTTGACTACTATCGCAGCGTTACACCGCGATAACAACCCATAAACGACCCCATTTTCCAGCAGAGAATGCTGGAATACAGACCGTGCGACCGGTTTCTTATTCATATCATTGTAAAACACGTATCCGAACTCTGTATGACAAGGTTCGGCGAAACCACGAGATAACTCCTGAATTAACAAGAGCGCCCTTGTTCAGTTTTCACCAAGCGGATGACCGGCTCTGGAATCCTGAGAAGCACCGAAATGGGTATAACATCGGCAGGTTTGCAGACTAGATTTGCGGGTTGCGGGAATCAAAGGCGCGCCAGAACGGCTGCGCTGAATTAGCGAAAAACGATGGTTCATTATCTCGTATCACCTCCACGGCCGCTTCTGCTGAAACGGACCACAAGCCAAAGCTAAAAGTTCACTGCTTAACCCGGCTGGAAGTGGCGACACGATGAGATCATCGAGCGCTTTTTTGGTAGTGAGCCGCGCGCCGCGTTTTATACCGAGAAGACAGACAAAATGCAAAAGATTAATGTGCGTGTTGCCAGCACCGTCAGGAAAAATTTCCAGCTGTGATTTCAACACAGTGAGAGCTTAGTCAAAAAAAACTGGAAATCGGGCGAAGAAGTGACCTAAAATAGCCGTCCAGATGTTAATCCATCCATACTGATTAACACTCAGACTGCCAGTGTTATTAACCTGCTTGCCTTGGTATAATTATCTACCATTGCTATCCAACACGGCAGTTTGAGCTAAATAAATTCTTCTTAGGTGAAATAAAACATGGCAAAACACCTGTTTACGTCCGAGTCCGTATCAGAAGGGCATCCTGATAAAATCGCTGACCAAATCTCCGATGCAGTGCTCGATGCGATCCTGACTCAGGATCCGAAAGCGCGCGTGGCGTGCGAAACCTATGTCAAAACCGGCATGGTTCTGGTTGGCGGTGAGATCACCACCAGCGCATGGGTTGATATTGAAGAGATCACCCGTAACACCGTGCGTGAAATTGGTTACGTGCATTCTGATATGGGCTTTGATGCCAACTCTTGTGCCGTCCTGAGCGCTATTGGTAAACAGTCTCCGGACATCAACCAGGGTGTTGACCGTGCTGATCCGCTGGAACAGGGTGCTGGCGACCAGGGCCTGATGTTTGGCTATGCGACCAACGAAACCGACGTGCTGATGCCTGCGCCGGTGACCTACGCACACCGTCTGGTGCAGCGTCAGGCTGAAGTTCGTAAAAATGGTACGCTGCCATGGCTGCGTCCTGATGCGAAAAGCCAGGTCACCTTCCAGTATGACGATGGCAAAATCGTGGGTATCGATGCCGTCGTTCTGTCAACTCAGCACGCCGAAGATATTGATCAGAAATCCCTGCAAGAAGCAGTGATGGAAGAGATCATCAAACCGGTTCTGCCGACGGAATGGCTGAACGCCTCTACCAAATACTTCATTAACCCAACCGGACGCTTTGTTATCGGCGGCCCAATGGGTGACTGTGGCCTGACCGGTCGTAAAATCATCGTTGATACCTACGGCGGCATGGCTCGCCACGGTGGCGGTGCATTCTCCGGTAAAGACCCGTCTAAGGTTGACCGTTCCGCTGCCTACGCTGCACGTTATGTTGCCAAAAACATCGTTGCTGCAGGCCTGGCTGACCGCTGTGAGATTCAGGTTTCCTACGCTATCGGCGTGGCAGAACCAACATCCATCATGGTGGAAACCTTCGGTACTGAAAAAGTGCCTTCTGAGCAACTGACTCTGCTGGTGCGCGAGTTCTTCGACCTGCGTCCATACGGTCTGATTCAGATGTTGGATCTGCTGCACCCAATCTACAAAGAAACCGCAGCATATGGTCACTTTGGTCGCGAACATTTCCCATGGGAAAAAACCGACAAAGCCGCTCTGCTGCGCGAAGCGGCCGGTCTGAAATAATCGACTGACATCTACGTTTTAAAAGGCCAGCCTCGTGCTGGCCTTTTTGCTTTTTAATCGGTTGGTAGTATGACTCCTGCATCATAATGAAACCGCTTACATCTCATCTAAATTACCTTTCTTTCGGATTAATCTCTTTAGTTGATCTCACTTTCCCTGTTGTTACATTTTATTTCAGTTAAGTCTGAAAGTCATGCAAACAGGATGCACATCACTTTATTTATCCTTTATTTTTCAAATTGTTAATTTAATTTATGCTTCATTAGCCATGTAAGCGATTACACTAACGTGATGAATGTCACATATTTTTACACCTCACTAACCTACCCTTTACATCGATAAACCTGATAACCCAACTGGAGGGCATAATGCCTGACAATAAAAAACAGGGGCGTACGTCCAACAAAGCGATGACATTTTTTGTCTGCTTCCTCGCAGCCCTGGCAGGATTACTTTTTGGCCTGGATATCGGCGTGATTGCCGGCGCATTACCCTTTATCACCGACGAATTCCAGATTAGCGCGCACACCCAGGAGTGGGTCGTAAGCTCCATGATGTTCGGTGCTGCTGTTGGTGCAGTAGGCAGCGGCTGGCTCTCCTTCAAACTGGGCCGCAAAAAGAGTTTGATGATTGGTGCGATTTTGTTCGTCGCCGGTTCTCTGTTTTCTGCTGCCGCCCCCAATGTTGAAGTACTGCTGGTTTCCCGCGTGCTGCTTGGCCTGGCTGTCGGTGTGGCCTCTTACACTGCCCCACTGTATTTATCCGAAATCGCACCAGAGAAAATCCGTGGCAGCATGATTTCGATGTACCAGTTGATGATCACCATCGGTATTTTGGGGGCTTACCTTTCTGACACCGCCTTCAGCTATAGCGGAGCATGGCGCTGGATGCTGGGTGTGATTATCATCCCGGCGATCCTGCTGCTGGTTGGCGTTTTCTTCCTCCCGGACAGCCCTCGCTGGTTCGCGGCGAAACGTCGCTTTGTCGATGCCGAACGTGTTCTGCTGCGTCTACGTGATACCAGCGCTGAAGCGAAAAATGAGCTGGAAGAGATCCGCGAAAGCCTCAAGGTTAAGCAATCAGGCTGGGCGTTGTTTAAAGAGAACAGCAACTTCCGTCGCGCAGTATTCCTGGGTGTCCTGCTACAGGTGATGCAACAGTTCACCGGGATGAACGTCATTATGTATTACGCGCCAAAAATCTTTGAACTGGCGGGTTATACCAACACCACTGAACAAATGTGGGGGACGGTTATTGTTGGTTTGACCAACGTACTGGCGACCTTTATTGCAATCGGTCTGGTTGATCGCTGGGGACGTAAACCTACGCTGACCCTCGGTTTCATGGTGATGGCCGTCGGGATGGGGGTCCTGGGAACAATGATGCATGTAGGCATTCACTCGCCATCCGCCCAGTACTTTGCCGTCGCGATGCTGTTGATGTTTATCATTGGTTTTGCAATGAGCGCAGGTCCGCTGATCTGGGTATTGTGCTCCGAAATCCAGCCACTGAAAGGGCGCGATTTCGGCATCACCTGCTCAACCGCAACCAACTGGATTGCCAACATGATTGTCGGCGCAACGTTCCTGACCATGCTTAATAGCCTGGGCAATGCAAACACCTTCTGGGTCTATGCTGGTCTGAATCTGTTCTTCATTGTTCTGACTATCTGGCTGGTTCCTGAAACCAAACACGTTTCACTGGAACACATTGAACGTAACCTGATGAAAGGTCGTCCGCTTCGCGAAATCGGCGCACACGACTAACCTTCCGGCGGAGAGGCTGCCTCTTGCACCTCTCCGCTTCGCGTTTTATCCTCTGCCTCTATGAAAACACCCCGCCTTCCCATCGCCATCCAGCAAGCCGTTATGCGCAGCCTGCGAGAGAAACTCGCCCAGGCCAACCTAAAGCTCGGGAGAAACTACCCTGAACCTAAACTTGCATGGTCACAGCGTGGAACGTCAGCAGGAACCGCCTGGCTGGAATCGTACGAAATCCGCCTTAACCCTGTTCTGATGCTGGAAAACCAGCAGGCGTTCATTGATGAAGTTGTTCCACATGAACTGGCGCACCTACTGGTGTGGAAACATTTTGGTCGTGTCGCACCACACGGAAAAGAGTGGAAGTGGATGATGGAAGCCGTGCTTGGCGTTCCGGCACGCCGCACGCACCAGTTCGAACTGGAATCTGTGCGCGCTAATACCTTTCCCTACCGCTGCCAGTGTCAGCAACATCAGTTGACCGTTCGCCGTCATAACCGCGTGGTACGCGGTGAAGCCACTTACCGTTGTGTAAAATGCGGTGAACCACTGGTCGCAGAATAATTATAAGAACAATCAGGAACTTTCCTGATCTGACTGATTGCATACAAGAACAACATTCGTTACGTTGCGGGCTCGTTTTGACACGGAGTTTAAGATGTCCCGTAATTTCTCTCTCGCGGTCGCCTTTCTGACGACGGCGCTCTCAGGCCATGCTCTGGCTGATGGTATCAACAGTTTCTCTCAGGCCAAAACTGCGGGCGTTAAGGTCAATGCCGACGTACCGGGCGATTTCTATTGTGGTTGCAAGATCAACTGGCAAGGTAAAAAAGGGGTCGTAGACCTCACGTCCTGCGGCTATAAAGTGCGTAAAAACGAGAACCGCGCCAGCCGTATTGAGTGGGAACATGTGGTTCCGGCATGGCAGTTCGGCCACCAGCGCCAGTGCTGGCAGGATGGCGGACGTAAAAACTGCGCCAAAGATCCCGTTTATCGTCAGATAGAAAGCGACATGCACAATCTGCAACCCGCCGTGGGCGAGGTTAATGGTGATCGCGGCAACTTCATGTACAGCCAGTGGAACGGTGGCGAAGGCCAGTACGGACAGTGTGCCATGAAGATCGACTTTAAAGAGAAAGTCGCCGAACCACCTGCTCGCGCACGTGGCAGTATTGCCCGCACTTACTTCTACATGCGCGACCGTTACAACCTTACCCTCTCTCGCCAGCAGACACAGCTCTTTAACGCCTGGGACAAACAATACCCGGTGACGGAATGGGAATGTCAGCGCGACGATCGCATCGCCAAAGTACAGGGAAATCATAACCCTTACGTCCAGCGGGCTTGCCAGGCACAAAAGAGCTAACCTACACTAGCGGCAATTGGCATACACCGCATGACACATGGAATTTCTGACTATGCGCACTCCTCGCATCTACCACCCTGAACTGATTAATGTCGGCCGCGAAATCGCCCTGTCTGACGAAGCGGCTAACCACGTTGGCCGCGTTCTGCGTATGGGCGCAGGCCAGGCGATTCAGCTGTTTGACGGCTCTAATCAGGTTTTCAACGCTGAAATTACGCGGGCCGATAAAAAAAGCGTGCACGTTAAGGTGCTGCATGGCGAAGTGGACGATCGTGAATCCCCCCTGCACATTCATTTGGGCCAGGTGATGTCGCGCGGCGAAAAGATGGAATTCACCATTCAGAAATCCATTGAGCTCGGTGTAAGCCTCATTACGCCACTTTTTTCTGAGCGTTGTGGGGTTAAACTGGATGCTGAACGTCTGAATAAAAAGATCCAGCAGTGGCAAAAAATCGCCATTGCCGCTTGTGAACAGAGTGGCCGTAACCGTATTCCAGAGATCCGTCCGGCAATGGCTCTGGAAGACTGGTGCGCTGAAGAGGAGAGTGGGCTTAAGCTCAATCTTCACCCGCGCGCCAGCGCCAGCATCAATACGCTGCCGCTGCCCGTAGAGCGCGTGCGTTTGCTTATTGGCCCGGAAGGCGGCCTGTCAGCTGACGAAATTGCCATGACGGCACGTTATGCGTTTACTGATATTCTGTTGGGACCTCGCGTTCTGCGCACTGAGACCACGGCACTCACGGCCATAACCGCGCTACAGGTACGGTTTGGCGATCTGGGTTGAAGCAAAGCCTGACCCATTAACGGAGAAGAACATGATCAAGCTCGGCATCGTGATGGACCCCATCGCAAACATTAACATCAAGAAAGATTCCAGCTTCGCTATGCTGCTGGAAGCGCAGCGTCGTGGTTATGAACTCCACTATATGGAGATGAACGATCTTTATCTGATCAACGGTGAAGCCCGGGCACGCACCCGCATCGTTAACGTCGAGCAAAACTACGACAAATGGTACGAATTCGGCACAGAGCAAGATATCCAACTGGCCGATCTCGATGTGATCCTGATGCGTAAAGATCCGCCGTTCGATACCGAATTTATCTACTGCACCTATATTCTTGAGCGTGCAGAAGAAAAAGGCACACTTATTGTCAACAAGCCGCAGAGCCTGCGCGATTGTAACGAGAAACTCTACACCGCCTGGTTCTCCGACCTGACGCCAGAAACGCTAGTGACCCGCAGCAAAGCACAGTTGAAAGAATTCTGGCAGAAGCACGGCGATATCATCATGAAACCGCTGGACGGCATGGGTGGCGCGTCTATTTTCCGCGTGAAAGAGAGCGACCCAAACATCGGCGTGATCGCCGAAACGCTGACCGAGTTGGGAACCCGTTACTGTATGGCGCAGAACTATCTGCCGGCCATCGTAGAGGGTGATAAACGTGTTCTGGTGGTGGATGGTGAGCCAGTCCCTTATTGCCTGGCACGTATTCCTCAGGGTGGTGAAACCCGTGGTAACCTGGCAGCCGGTGGCCGTGGCGAACCCCGTCCGTTGACCGAAAGCGACTGGGAGATCGCCCGCCGCGTCGGACCAACGCTCAAAGCCAAAGGTCTGATCTTTGTCGGACTGGACATTATTGGTGATCGTCTGACCGAAGTGAACGTCACCAGCCCAACCTGTATTCGCGAAATCGAAGCCGAATTCCCGATCTCGATCACCGGTATGCTGATGGACGCCATCGAAAAACGTTTACAGAAATAACCTACCAATACTATTAGTGACAGCGTCAGAGTTTGTACGCATACTGGACGCTGTCGCTTTTTAAACCAGGAAACAGAACCTCTGACAATGAATTTACAGCATCACTTTCTTATTGCCATGCCTGCTCTCCAGGATCCCATTTTCCGCCGCTCCGTTGTCTATATTTGCGAATACAGTGAAGACGGTGCTATGGGGATTATCATTAATAAGCCGCTGGAAAACCTGCAGATTGATGGAATTCTGGACAAACTCAAAATCACTACGGAAGAACGTATCCCGGAAGTCCGTCTTGATAAGCCGGTGATGTTAGGTGGGCCTCTTGCAGAAGATCGCGGTTTTATACTGCATACGCCGCCAGGATTTTCTTCCAGTATTCGAATTTCAGATAACACGGTGATCACCACATCTCGCGATGTGCTCGAAACGCTGGGTACTGCGAAGCAGCCTTCTGAAGTGTTGGTTGCCCTGGGTTACTCCTCCTGGGAAAAAGGCCAGTTGGAACAAGAGATCCTCGACAACGCCTGGCTTACCGCACCTGCTGACCTGAATATTCTGTTTAAAACGCCGATCGCCGATCGCTGGCGGGATGCAGCAAAACTCATTGGCATTGATATCCAGACAATGCCTGGCGTTGCGGGACATGCATAATGAGCGGAACACTTCTCGCCTTTGATTTTGGAACGAAAAGTATTGGCGTGGCGATCGGTCAGCGCATCACCGGAACGGCACGTCCACTTACAGCCTTGAAAGCGAACGATGGCACGCCAGACTGGACGTTGATCGAGCGTCTGCTCAAGGAATGGCAACCGGATGACGTGATTGTCGGACTCCCGCTTAATATGGATGGCACTGAGCAACCGCTTACCGCCCGCGCGCGAAAATTCGCCAATAAAATCCATGGCCGTTTTGGTGTTTCGGTGAAACTGCACGATGAACGACTGAGTACCGTTGAAGCGCGTGCTGGCCTGTTTGAGCATGGTGGTTTCAGAGCGCTTAACAAAGGCAGCATCGACTCCGCCTCAGCGGTGATTATTCTTGAAAGCTACTTCGATCAGGGTTACTAGCCTCTACTGATTTGCCCGCGAGTTCGGGCATTTCCAGCAGTTTACCGTTAAGCGTCATCAATTCCTGAAGGCGATCCTTTACGATCGCGTCATCAACCTCCCACATTCCGGCAAAGGCGAGCGCGGCATGATGTGCGCCGACGGGCTGCGCCATTGAGACTTCGCCATCATCATGATGCCAGATAACGTGGCCTGTTTTACGTTGTTGCTCGATATGGGGCGCAAGGTTCAGCCATTGTTCGCTCGTAAAGCGAGGCTTCAATTGTTCATCGCTTTCAGCTGCCAATAACGACATACCAATGACTGACTGCCAGGCCGGTAACATTCGGTAGCCAGCCAGCGCCTGCGTCGTTTGACTGCCAGGCACTGAGTGCCAGATGTAGATAATCTGATCTTCCCACAGCACGCCCAGTGCGACGACGATATCGCGCGGAGCATGACGCTCAAGCATCGGCAGGGCGTGAGAAAAGAGTTCAGATCCGCGAATAGCCTGCGCAGCGAGGGCGTGAATACCCGGTCCAGGCAGATAGCGACGTTGTTCATCCTGCATCGTCAGACCAATCGACGCCATGGTCATCAACAAACGATTCGCGCGGGTGGTATTTATTCCCATCAGGCGGGCCAGCTCACGACAGCCAATAGCACGGCCACTGGACACCAGATACTGCAAGCAGCGAATACCGTCTATCAGGCTTTGATTCGGTTGTGATGACATAGCGGGTTTCGTTTACCTGGAAGAATGAAAGCCAATTCTAACGCCGGAGAAAAAGGATACAAGGCATCTCAGCGAGATACCTTACCTTTACTGAAGGCGTCCCTGCGCCCGGCGTTCTGCCTGGCTTTGGTCAAAATTTTGCATTCCCGCCTGTTGCCCCATCTGAATAACACCGGGAAGTTGCCAGGTTTTACCCTCACGAATCAGGTTTGCTGCCGCTGAGGTGTTCACTAACAATTCGTACAGCGCAACACGCCCTCCCTGAACATCGCGAACCAGCTTCTGCGCCAATACCGCACGTAAACTTCCCGCCAACTGACTGCGCACTGGATCTTTTTCCTGCGCCGGGAAGGTATCGACCAGACGCTCAATGGCCTGAGACGCCCCACGCGTATGCAGCGTTGCCAACACCAGATGCCCTGTCTCCGCCGCCGTGAGTGCCAAACGGATAGTTTCGCTGTCGCGCAGTTCCCCGAGTAAGATCACATCCGGGTCCTCTCGCAACGCACTGCGCAACGCCTCTGCAAACGATGTGCTGTGCTGGCCGATCTCCCGCTGCTGAATCAGGCAACGCTCACTCTGATAAATAAACTCAACGGGATCTTCCAGTGTCAGAATATGCCCATCGGCATGTTTATTGAGGTAGTCCACCATCGCGGCAAGTGTTGTGGATTTACCGCTCCCCGTTGCCCCCGTGACCAGAATCAGGCCATTGTCACTGGATAACAGTTCGGGCAGTGCACGTGGTACGCCAAGCGCTGACAATACCGGGCAGGCAAGAGGCAAGAGCCGCAAAGTCATTGAGACACCGTTAATATGCACAAAAGCACTGCCACGCAAACGCTGTTGACTGGCGAGCGTAACCGCAAAATCAACCTGACCATTCGCCCACCAGATGCCCTGCTGCTCGTCGGTTAACCAGGTTTTCAATAGCGCGTCAACGTTCGGTGATGGGAATGGCGCAGGCTCCAGCTTGCCCAATCGCCTCCATCGCGGAGGGGAATCACTGCACAGGTGTAGATCCGACACGTTATGCTTTACACTAAGCGCCACAATTTCTTCCATATCCATACATGACTCCTCGGAATAATGAACGACATTGCGCATAACCTGGCACAGGTCCGGGACAAAATCTCAGCCGCTGCAACACGTTGCGGTCGTGCTTCAGAAGAAGTTACGTTGCTTGCAGTCAGTAAAACCAAGCCTGCGAGCGCCATCGCAGAAGCGATCGATGCAGGTCATCGCGCATTTGGTGAAAACTACGTGCAGGAAGGTGTGGACAAGATTCGCTATTTCCAGGAATTGGGGAATGCGGAACTGCAATGGCACTTTATTGGCCCGTTGCAGTCGAACAAAAGTCGTCTGGTGGCTGAGCATTTCGACTGGTGTCATACCATCGACCGTCTGCGTATTGCCACGCGTCTTAGCGAGCAACGCCCGATGGACAAAAAACCACTTAACGTTCTGATTCAAATTAACATTAGTGATGAAAACAGTAAGTCCGGTATTGCGCTCACTGAGCTGAATGCCCTGGCGGAAGAGGTCGCTAAACTGCCAGGACTTACCCTGCGCGGGTTAATGGCTATCCCTGCACCAGAACCGAATTACGACAGGCAGTTTGCCGTCGCACAGCAAATGGCTGTAGCATTTGAAGCGCTTAAAGCGCGCTATGCAACGGTAGACACGCTTTCACTGGGCATGTCGGATGATATGGAAGCCGCTATTGCGGCAGGCAGCACTATGGTGCGCATTGGCACTGCGATTTTCGGTGCGCGCGATTACTCCCCAAAATAAGGAAAACTGAGGAACGCCATGAAGACGTTGACTTTCCTGCTTTCAACGGTCATTGAACTGTATACGATGGCACTTTTGCTGCGCGTCTGGATGCAGTGGGCTCGTTGTGATTTTTATAATCCCTTCTCGCAGTTTGTCGTGAAGATCACGCAACCTGTTGTGGGGCCGCTGCGTCGCATTATTCCTGCAATGGGCCCGATTGATAGTTCCTCATTACTGGTCGCGTTCATTCTTAGCGTGATCAAAGCCATTACCCTGTTTATGGTCATCACCTTCCAGCCGATTATCTGGATCGCCGCCGTACTGATTTTAGTCAAAACGGTCGGCTTGCTGATCTTCTGGGTACTGCTGGTAATGGCCATTATGAGCTGGGTCAGCCAGGGACGAAGCCCGGTTGAATATGCGCTGATGCAACTCGCCGAGCCGTTGCTGCGCCCAATTCGCAACTTGCTGCCTTCTATGGGCGGAATCGACTTCTCACCGATGATCCTGGTGCTGTTGCTGTATGTCATCAACATGGGGATCGCCGAGCTGTTACAGTCTACGGGTGACATGCTGTTGCCGGGGCTGTGGATGGCATTATGAGTGCAGTAAGCTCCTGCGCTGACGGGCTGGTTTTACGGCTGTATATTCAGCCTAAAGCCAGCCGTGATAGCATTGTTGGACTGCATGGCGACGAGTTAAAAGTCGCCATCACCGCGCCACCGGTTGACGGCCAGGCGAATGCGCATCTGACCAAATACCTCGCCAAACAGTTTCGTGTTGCCAAAAGTCAGGTCATCATTGAAAAGGGTGAACTAGGGCGACATAAACAGGTAAAAATCCTTAACCCGCAATCCATCCCGACAGAAGTCGCGGCTCTGAAAGAACAGGAATAAACAATGCAGAAAGTTGTTCTCGCTACCGGTAATGCCGGTAAAGTGCGCGAGCTGGCCTCGCTGTTAAATGATTTTGGTCTGGATGTGGTTGCGCAGACTGAATTAGGCGTGGATTCCGCCGAAGAAACCGGACTGACGTTTATTGAAAACGCCATCCTGAAAGCGCGTCATGCCGCACAAGTGACCGGCCTGCCCGCAATCGCCGACGACTCAGGTCTGGCCGTCGACGTTCTTGGCGGTGCGCCGGGGATCTACTCCGCGCGTTATTCCGGCGTGGATGCCACGGACCAGCAGAATCTGGAAAAACTGCTTGTTGCACTGAAAGACGTACCTGACGAAAAGCGTCAGGCGCAATTCCATTGCGTACTGGTCTATCTGCGTCACGCTGAAGATCCCACGCCCATCGTCTGCCACGGCAGTTGGCCGGGCGTGATTGCCCGCGAATCAGCAGGCAATGGCGGCTTTGGTTACGATCCTATTTTCTTTGTCCCATCTGAGGGCAAAACCGCTGCGGAACTGACCCGCGAAGAAAAAAGCGCCATCTCCCACCGTGGGCGCGCCTTAAAACTGTTACTGGAAACATTACGTAATGGCTAATTTGCCACCTTTAAGTCTTTACATTCACATTCCCTGGTGCGTGCAGAAATGCCCGTACTGCGATTTCAACTCGCATGCGCTGAAAGGCGAAGTACCGCACGATGACTATGTTCAGCATCTGTTAACCGATCTGGACACTGACGTGCCCTACGCGCAGGGACGCGAAGTTAAGACCATTTTTATTGGTGGTGGTACGCCGAGCCTGCTTTCAGGCCCGGCAATGCAAACGCTGCTGGATGGCGTGCGTGCGCGCCTGAACCTGGCAGACGATGCAGAAATCACGATGGAGGCGAATCCGGGAACCGTTGAAGCTGAGCGTTTCGTGGATTACCAGCGCGCAGGGGTGAACCGCATTTCCATCGGCGTGCAGAGTTTTAGTGAACCGAAGTTAAAACGCCTGGGTCGTATTCACGGCCCGGAAGAGGCTAAGCGCGCGGCTCATCTGGCAACCGGACTTGGCCTGCGCAGCTTTAACCTTGATTTGATGCACGGCCTGCCGGACCAGTCACTGGATGAGGCCCTTGACGACCTGCGACAGGCAATTGCGCTCAACCCGCCGCATCTCTCCTGGTATCAGCTAACTATTGAGCCAAACACGCTGTTTGGTTCGCGCCCCCCCGTCCTGCCTGATGACGATGCCCTGTGGGATATTTTCGAGCAAGGTCACCAGTTGCTGACGGAAGCCGGATATCAACAGTACGAAACCTCTGCCTATGCAAAACCGGGCTACCAGTGTCAGCACAATCTGAACTACTGGCGCTTTGGCGATTATTTAGGAATTGGCTGTGGCGCACACGGAAAAGTGACGTTCCCGGATGGGCGCATTCTGCGTACCGCTAAGACGCGTCATCCACGCGGATATATGGAAGGGCGTTATCTGGAACGCAGTCACGATGTCGAAGTGGAAGATAAACCTTTTGAGTTCTTTATGAACCGTTTCCGCCTACTGGAAGCTGCGCCACGTGCAGAATTTACACGCTATACCGGCTTGCCGGAGTCAGTGATTCGCCCACAGATTGACGAAGCGCTGGCAAAAGGGTATCTCACGGAAAGCAATGAATACTGGCAGATCACCGAGCACGGAAAACTGTTCTTAAACTCCCTTCTTGAGCTGTTCCTCGCCGAAGATCCTGAAAGCTGATTCAGGATTTTGCATCCCGTTCTGCTGGCTGAGGGAAAGGCTGGCAGAGTGTTGGAATGGACATATCAAAACAACGCCGAAAACAAATGACGCCCGAAGAATTACGCCTCTGGTATTTACTCTGAGGCCGTCGCTTCTATGGGTACAAGTTTCGCCGCCAGATGCCGGTTGGCGCCTACATCGTGGATTTTCCTGTTTTAAGGCGAAGCTGATTATTGAGCGGGATGGAGGACAACATCAAGATGAAGAAGATTATGATTTGCGAAGAACTGCATTTTTAAAGGCAAACGGCTGGGATGTGATGCGGTTCTGGAATAACGAGTTCAGGGCGAACGAAGAAGAAGTCTTGCTGGTTATTTTGCAAAAATTGCAGAGCCTGATGCCCTGCCCCTCTCCCCATGAGAGAGGGTCAGGGGGCCTGCGCGCAGAGATCTTACTTAAGCGTCCCCACCAGCGCCTTACGGCTGTCTTCCAGCGATACCACGCGTTTGCACACGTCTTTGCCAAACTGCTGGAAATCATCTTCCTGATTCTTCCATTCATTCTGGATAGAGGTCTGTAATCCACCCAGGCTGCCTAATACGCCCTGTAGCGGGTTACCACCACCTTTCAGCACCGCTTTTGCACCCATTTCGTTGATGCTGTCCTGCAAGATACCGCCCATAGCCTGATTCACCAGGGTTTGCCCATCGGCACGAACCTGATCAATCGCTTTGTAGTGGAACGTCAGGCCATCGCTGCGATGCTCAATAATCCGGTTCATCTGTTCTTTCAGTTGTTTGTCCAGCTTGGTCAGGCGAGTGCGCATATTGCTGCTCTCTCCCACCTCTTTGGTGATGATTTTATCCAGCGCAACACGGCTTTTTTCAACCCGGGTCAATGCGCCTTGATCAATCCACGGCAGTGCGGAGCGCAGGTCAGCCTGATAATCTTTTGCCTGCTCACGCTGTGCAGCACTCAGGTTGTACACCTTGCCGTTAAACGTGACGTTGCCATCTGGCGTAATCACCAGATCCCCGTTTTCGCCTTTAACCTGTACGTGCTGCGGATTCAACATCACGTCATCGCGTGGCGTGACGCTACATTTGTACTCCGCATGGGCGGTGAACACGGTTGCCATCAACCCGGCAGCCAGCAACGTTTTGCGCATCATAAAAACTCCCTCAGACAAAATGGGCCAGCTAATGCTGGCCCGGTATTGCTTACTTAGTCCCACCAAATATCGAAAAGTTCGCTGACACGAACATCTTCGACTTTGCGGTTTTCAAGCCACTTGCGCACGGTTGCCTGATGTTCTTCAGTGCATTTACCGATTTCCTGCAGGCAAATCAGACCTTCCCATGCCAGGTAGCCACTGCCGTCAAACGCCAGTTTGTTCGGCTCAATCACTTCATCGATAAAGGCATCAACATCCTGATCGATTTGCTCTACGCTTGTCCCTTCCGGGAAACGCCATGCAATAGAGAACCCAACTTCCTGGAACTCCTCGATGTGCATTTTTTTACGCAGACGACGGCTACGGTTCTTTGCCATTATTTCACCCTCTCGAACATTAAGTCCCATACACCGTGACCAAGACGATGGCCACGCTGTTCAAATTTCGTTACCGGACGTGAATCCGGGCGCGGTACATAGTCGTTGCTCTCTGACTGGTTTTTATAACCATCCAGAGACGACATCACTTCCAGCATATGTTCCGCATACGGTTCCCAGTCGGTCGCCATGTGGAAGACACCGCCCAGTTTTAGCTTACTTTTCACTAACTCAGCAAAAGGCGCCTGAACGATACGGCGTTTATTATGACGTGCTTTGTGCCATGGGTCAGGGAAAAAGAGCTGAACCATGTTCAAAGAATTGTCAGGAATCATTTTGTGCAGAACTTCCACTGCGTCATGACACATCACGCGCAGGTTTTCCACGCCCTCTTCATGTGCCGTCGCGAGGCACGCCCCAACGCCAGGGGAATGTACTTCAATGCCGAGGAAGTTTTGCTCAGGACGGGCTTTCGCCATAGCCACCAGCGACATGCCCATACCAAAACCGATCTCCAGCGTAATCGGCGCATCGCGGCCAAACAGCGCGGAAAAATCAACAGGCTGTTCACTGAACTCAACGCCCATCACCGGCCAGTAGTTGTCCAGCGCGTGTAGCTGCCCTTTTGTCAGGCGGCCCTGACGACGGACAAAGCTGCGAATTCGGCGCAGCGGGCGACCGTTTTCATCAAATTCCGGTGAAATGACGTCGTTTTTCATAAAAGTGTTGTCTGCTTGTGAGAATGTTCGGGAAACGGGCATTATCCAAAGTTAAGGCGTCTATGCAAGCATGGGAAAGATCCGGTTTACAGTCGCAAGGCGCTGTGCTGCAATCTGCGTCCCTGATAATGCGAATCTAAAGACCATGCAAGCCACTCAATTTTCAGCCCAGGTGCTGGACTGGTACGATAAATACGGGCGTAAAACCCTGCCCTGGCAAATTGAAAAAACGCCTTATAAAGTATGGCTCTCTGAAGTGATGTTGCAACAAACGCAAGTCGCTACGGTGATCCCTTACTTTGAGCGCTTTATGGCACGTTTCCCGACGGTGGTCGATCTCGCCCATGCACCTTTAGATGAAGTGCTGCATCTGTGGACCGGCCTGGGTTACTACGCCCGCGCCCGTAATCTTCACAAAGCCGCACAGCAAGTTGTGACCCGCCACAACGGAAAATTCCCCGAAACCTTCGACGAGGTGGCGGATTTGCCCGGCGTTGGTCGCTCAACCGCAGGAGCTATTCTCTCTCTTTCACTGGGCAAACATTTCCCGATCCTCGACGGTAACGTCAAGCGCGTCCTGGCTCGCTGCTACGCCGTGGGCGGCTGGCCGGGTAAAAAAGAGGTGGAAAAAAGACTGTGGGAGATCAGTGAAGATGTGACCCCAGCCAAAGGCGTTGAGCGCTTTAATCAGGCGATGATGGATCTTGGCGCCATGGTCTGTACGCGCTCAAAACCCAAATGCGAACTCTGCCCGGTCAATAACCTTTGTGTGGCTTACGCTAACCAGTCCTGGGCACACTATCCGGGTAAAAAACCTAAACAAACGCTCCCCGAACGCACAGGCTTTATGCTGCTGATGCAGCATGGTAACGACGTCTTTCTCGCCCAGCGCCCCCCCAGTGGTCTGTGGGGAGGATTGTACTGTTTCCCACAGTTTGAAAATGAAGACGACCTCAGGGCATGGCTGGCGCAGCGACAGATAAACGTCGATACTCTGACCCAGCTCACGGCGTTTCGTCACACCTTCAGCCATTTCCATCTGGATATTGTGCCTATGTGGCTTACCGTGTCCTCAGTGGGTTCCTGCATGGATGAAGGCGCGGCTCTCTGGTATAACTTAGCGCAACCCCCGTCTGTCGGGCTGGCAGCTCCCGTCGAGCGCCTGTTACAGCAATTACGTGCCGGTGCAATGGTTTAGCATCGGTAAGAAAAAGAGGAATGAGTATGGCCAGAACCATTTTTTGCACCTTCCTGCAGCGTGACGCTGAAGGCCAGGATTTCCAGCTCTATCCGGGTGACCTGGGTAAGCGCATCTATAATGAGATCTCCAAAGAAGCCTGGGCACAGTGGCAGAAAAAACAAACGATGCTGATTAACGAGAAAAAACTCAGCATGATGAACCCGGAGCATCGCAAACTGCTGGAGCAGGAGATGGTCAATTTCCTGTTTGAAGGTAAAGATGTGCACATTGAAGGCTACACGCCTCCCGCAAAATAAATGAAGGGCCGTACGGCCCTTTTACATAAACACAACACGCACTTCCGGAATGATGAAAAAATTTTTAGCGCTAGCCCTTGTTGCGCCGTTGCTTGTTTCTTGTTCCTCTAAAAATAAAGGCGATAGCTATAACGAAGCCTGGGTAAAGGACACCAACGGTTTTGACATTTTGATGGGGCAATTCGCCCATAACATCGAAAATATTTGGGGATTTAACGAAGTTCTTATTGCCGGACCTAAGGACTACGTTAAGTACACCGATGCCTACCAGACACGTAGCCACATTAACTTTGATGATGGCACGATCACCGTTGAGACGATTGCAGGTACAGAGCCTGCGGCGCGTTTACGTCAGGCGATCGTGAAAACCCTGCTGATGGGCGATGACCCTGGTTCTATAGACCTCTATTCCGATGCTGATGACATCACCATATCTAAAGAGCCGTTCCTCTACGGGCAGGTTGTTGATCAGACCGGGCAAGCCATCCGCTGGGAAGGCCGCGCCAACAAATTTGCCGACTACCTGCTGCAAACGCGTCTCAAGAGCCGCAGCAACGGTCTGCGTATTATCTACAGCGTCACCATCAACCTCGTGCCAAACCACCTCGACAAACGTGCGCATAAATACGTCGGTATGGTGCGTCAAGCCTCGCGTAAATATGGTGTGGATGAGTCTCTGATCCTGGCCATCATGCAGACTGAATCGTCATTCAACCCGTATGCCGTCAGCCGTTCCGATGCACTGGGATTGATGCAGGTTGTCCAGCACAGCGCCGGTAAAGATGTTTTCCGTGCTCAGGGTAAATCAGGAACGCCAAGCCGTAACTTCCTGTTTGACCCGGCCAGCAACATCGATACGGGTACAGCCTATTTGGCCATGCTGAACAACGTTTACCTGAGCGGTATTGATAACCCAACATCACGTCGCTATGCCGTCATCACCGCCTATAACGGTGGGGCAGGCAGCGTACTGCGCGTGTTCTCCAGCGACAAAGTTCAGGCCGCTAACATCATCAACAGCATGGCGCCAGGGGATGTATATTCAACACTGACCTCCCGTCATCCGTCAGCGGAGTCCCGCCGTTACCTTTACAAGGTGAATACGGCGCAGAAAAACTACCGCCGCCGATGATCAACTCACTCTCTCCCACAAGGAGAGAGTGTTCTGCTTCCCCTCTCCTGGTGGGAGAGGGTCAGGGCATCAGGCTGCACCCAACACCCAGCCATACGAAAATGTTATTTGCATCACAATCCAATCTGCAAATTAATGTGGATTGCATTTTTTTGCGGGAGGTAACAAAACATAACGTTGCCTGCTGATAGAATTGCATCAAATTCCAACCCTGAATGTTCCAATAACAACATATCTCCCGCTCAATTGTGAGGAAAGTAACATGAACCTTAAGCTGCAGCTTAAAATATTGTCGTTTCTGCAGTTCTGCCTGTGGGGGAGCTGGTTAACAACGCTCGGCTCCTACATGTTTGTGACGCTCAAGTTCGATGGTGCGTCTATCGGTGCAGTTTATAGCTCGCTGGGTATTGCTGCGGTCTTCATGCCAACGCTGTTGGGGATCGTGGCGGATAAATGGATAAGCGCAAAATGGGTCTACGCGCTTTGTCATCTGGTGGGGGCTGGTACGCTATTTATGGCGGCTAGCGTCACAACGCCGGGTGAAATGTTTATTGTTATCCTGCTTAACTCGCTGGCCTATATGCCAACGCTGGGCTTGATCAATACCATCTCCTACTACCGCATTAAATCTGCCGGGATGGATATCGTTACTGATTTCCCGCCAATCCGTATCTGGGGCACTATCGGCTTTATCATGGCAATGTGGGGAGTAAGCTTCGCAGGCTTTGAACTGAGCCATATGCAGCTCTACATTGGTGCAGCGCTCTCGGTTGTGCTGGCCCTGTTTACCCTGACGTTGCCACACATTCCAGTGTCGAATCAGCAGAAAAATCAAAGCTGGAGCACCATGCTCGGTCTGGATGCGTTTGCTTTGTTCAAAAACAAACGTATGGCGATCTTCTTTATCTTCTCCATGCTGCTGGGAGCTGAACTGCAAATCACCAATATGTTCGGGAATACCTTCCTGCACAGCTTCGATAACAACCCGCTGTTCTCCGGCAGCTTTATCGTTGAACACGCATCCGTCATGATGTCCATCTCTCAGATTTCTGAGACCCTGTTCATCCTGACCATCCCGTTCTTCCTGAGCCGTTACGGCATTAAGAACGTGATGCTTATCAGTATTTTCGCGTGGATGCTGCGTTTCGGTCTGTTCGCCTACGGCGACCCAACCCCATTCGGCACAGTGCTGCTGGTTCTGTCGATGATTGTTTACGGCTGCGCCTTCGACTTCTTCAACATCTCGGGTTCCGTGTTTGTGGAAAAAGAAGTGAAGCCTGAAATTCGCGCCAGTGCACAGGGTATGTTCCTGATGATGACCAACGGCTTCGGCTGTATTCTGGGTGGCGTCGTGAGCGGTAAAGTGGTTGAAATGTACACCACCAACGGCATCACAGACTGGCAGCCAGTGTGGCTTATCTTCGCGGCTTACTCGCTGGTTCTGGCCTTCGCATTCGTGGCCTTGTTCAAATACAAACACGTTCGTGTTCCGGCGGGTGCTCAGCCTGTCGCGCACTAACTCCTCATTATCCCCTCTCCTTTCAGGAGAGGGGTAATTCTGCCAATACCCATCCTACCGACAGCAAATCCGCACTGCCCCCGGGACTTAAATTACGCGCCATCAGCGCCCTGTCCATTTCAGCCAGCGCTTCCCAATCCCAGCCGTTTGACAGCAATCGTTGCGCATAATCCTGCACATAGCGCAGCCCGGCGATCCCACCGCGCGACACCAGATTACTGTCCAGGTTAACCGCCATCAGACGTAACAGCAGGTCGTGAAGCTGACGACCGTTCCAGCTCTCCATCGCGTGACGCACCGTCGCAAAGCCATTTTCTGCCTCGCCGCGCGCACCTGTTAAACCATACTGCTGAAACTGCCGCTCCCCGGCAGTCGCCATGCCGCTACGTCCTGCAAGTTCACGCGCCACAAGCCCCCGACACATGTTGCTCACTTCACAACACAACGTCTGCGCGCTCACATTTTTCACCCGTCCGGCAGCAAAACAGAGCAACCCCAGCGCAAAAATTCCGCCTTTATGGGTGTTCACGCCTCCGGTTGCGCCATACATAGCTTGCTCGCAGGCCATCCCTGCAGGGCGGAGCAATCGCAGTTGTTCCGCCACCGGTTTATCTGCATGTTCCTCCCCAAGATCCGAAAACCGGCTAAACCACGGGGAAATTGCCGCAATACTCCGGGCAAACATCGCATGATCCATATCGCGGTGAGAACCGTTGTTAAGCCTGTCGACCAGTCCTGGTTTTGGCGTCAGTTCCAGCTCCAGCCATAGTGCTTCTTCGGCCAGTCGCGGCACATCTGTTGAGCGTATTTTAGTCGCGAGCAAACCAGTCATCGATCATCTTCTCCACCTGGGCGACAACCTGCTCAACGGGGTGATTCCGCGAGCGGGAGCAGGCGTGTGCAGGTTCATCGCAAATCAGGCAACGACGCAAATGCGCCCCTAGAGACAGGCGGCCCACATGGCCGTTTTGCGGGCAGATCACATCTAAATCCCACAGTCTGCCAAGTGGATGTGTCTGTTCCAGATCCGCGCAATGAGCTTTCACTTCCGCCGCCGGATGTGCAACGCACCACAACGCCTCTGGCCCCGTCGGCAGCCACAGTACCTGACGGTCCAGCACCTGCCAGCGATTTTCCCACAATAGCTGGTCACACATTTGCAGCGCTACGCCCATGGTATTGCGATAGCGCAGGCTGTCTTTGATTTCACCCGGAGTGACCAGAGTGAGCGAGATAACGGGTTGTTGATAGTGCGTAAGCCAGTCAGCCTGGCGCGCCGCGCGGCTCTCTTTTGCAGCCAGTAGCGCCTCCAGGCTGACACCCGCACTGACGGGTGTCGCTGTTGTCATGAACGTTATTCCTTCACTTGTCTGACGGTATCAATCACGCTGCCATCACGGTAGCGGATCACTCCGACGATTTTGTCGGTAAATTCAATCGGTTTTGGCTCTCCGGTCAGCGAGATCGCTCGCGCAAACAGCACATCGATATCGACAACTTTCAGCCCCGCATCCACCAGACGCTCGCGGATTTCCGGGCGCGCCGGGTTCACCGCTATACCATGGTCAGTGACCAGAACATCAATGCTCTCCCCCGGCGTTAGACGCGTGGTGACACGCTTCACTACGGTGGGGATACGGCTACGCAGTAAAGGCGCGACCACGATGGTCAGGTTGGCGGCCGCAGCGACGTCGCAGTGCCCGCCGGATGCGCCGCGCATCACGCCGTCAGAGCCGGTAATCACGTTGACGTTAAAATCGACGTCAATTTCCAGCGCACTCAGGATCACCACATCAAGCTGATCGCAGCTCGCAGCCTTACTGCCTGGGTTGGCATAGACATTGGTAGAGATCTCAACGTGATTCGGATTACGCGCCAGAGAAGCCGCCGCCTGACCATCAAAACACTGAGTATCAAGCAGTTTTTCAATCAGCCCTTTTTCATGCAGATCGACCAGCCCCCCGGTAATGCCTCCCAGCGCAAAGCGAGCCTTCACACCGCTGCGTTCCATCTTCTCTTCCATGAAGCGGGTGCAGGCCGTTGCCGCTGCACCGGAGCCGGTTTGCATGGAGAAGCCCGGTTTGAAATAGCCGGAGTGTTCAATCACGTCTGCCGCATAACGGGCAATCATCAATTCGCGCGGGTTACTGGTGACACGCGCCGCACCAACGCTGATTTTTGCCGGGTCACCTACGCTCTCCACTTGTACGATAAAGTCCACCTGGTCCTGCACCAGGCTGGCAGGCATATTGGGGAACGGCACAAGCTCTTCGGTTAACAGCACCACTTTTCGGGCAAAATGGGCATCCACCATCGCATACCCCAGTGAGCCGCAGCAGGATTTACCGTGTGTACCGTTAGCATTGCCGAACTCATCGCTGCACGGCACGCCAAGAAATGCCACGTCAATTTTCAGTTCGCCATCCTGGAGAAGCTTCACGCGCCCACCGTGGGAGTGAATTTGCACAGGCTCATCCATCAGCCCGTGCGAAATGGCGTCCGCCAGTTTGCCGCGCATGCCAGAGGTGTAGATCCGCGTGATAACACCGCTCTGAATATGTTCGATCAGCGCATCATTGCAGGTCATCAGCGAGCTGGAAGCCAGCGTCAGGTTTTTGAACCCCATCTGCGCAAGCTTCTCCACCACGGAGTTGATCACCCGGTCACCTTCACGAAACGCATGGTGAAATGAAATGGTCATGCCATCCTGCAAACCACTGCGTACAACCGCCTGCTCAAGCGATTCACACAGCTTGCGGGTGTGTTTCTCTTCCAGATTATCCAGCCATGGCGTGGCGCTGTGGGCGGTGTCAAAGGGTTTTAAATCCCGCAGATGGGGAAAGTTCACATGGAGAAGTTCTGTCTGATTCATTGTGTCATCCTTAGCGACGCACGCCGGAGGCCGCCGCGCGTTCCAGCACCATCTGCGCGTGGTTAATAATCGGCGCGTCGACCATTTTGCCATTGAGCGATACCACGCCCAGGCCGTTACGTTCGCCCTCTTCTGCTGCTTCTATCACCCGTTTTGCGTGATCCACTTCCTGCTGGGTTGGCGCATAAGCATTGTGCAGCAAGTCGATCTGGCGCGGGTTAATCAGCGATTTGCCGTTAAAGCCCATCTTGCGGATCAGATCGACTTCACGCAGGAATCCGGCTTCGTCATTAACGTCTGACCACACCACGTCAAAGGCATCGATCCCGGCCGCGCGCGCCGCATGCAGCACGGCACAGCGGGCATAAAACAGCTCCGTGCCATCGCCACGTTCGGTTTGCATGTCCATGACGTAGTCAAACGCAGCAAGCGCGATACCAATCAATCGCGGAGAGCTACGGGCAATCGCCACGGCGTTAATGACCCCAATGGCGGATTCGATCGCCGCCATCACACGCGTGGACCCCACTTCGCGTCCGCACTCACGTTCGATGCGTTCCAGGTGACCTTCCAGCTCAAAGATATCGTCCGGAGTATCGGTTTTTGGCAAACGAATCACGTCAACGCCCGCTCGCACCGCCGCTTCCAGATCCAGCAAGCCAAACGGCGTGCTCAGCGGATTAATACGCACCACGGTTTCGATATCCTGATACATAGGGTGCTGCAACGCGTGGAAGACCAGCAGGCGGGCGGTATCTTTTTCACGCAGAGCCACGGCATCTTCAAGGTCGAACATGATGGAGTCAGGACGGTAGATAAAGGCTGTTGAGAGCATGGCGGCGTTTGCGCCGGGCAGAAACAGCATGCTGCGACGGAGTTTGTTCATTTCAGCGCCCTCCAGTCGATCGACTGTTCTTCTGCCGCACGGAGCACCGCGCTTTGCAGACGAGCGCGGATCACACAGTCCAGCGCGCCTTTATCTTCAACGATGATTAATCCCTGGTGCACGTTCATGGCGCGTAATGTTTCATCCACCACCTGGCGGATCTGCTCGCCAAACTGCTTAATCACTTCACTGTGGATGACAATCTCCAGCTCGCCGTTAGCGGGGGCGATTTTCACCATCAGGTCGCTGGACTCCTGCGTTCCGGCCAGCGCCTCCCTTACAATTTTCATGATAAATTCCTGATAGTTATGCGACTTCCGCACGCGCACGGTAGTGCGTTTCAAGATGTGCGAAAGTGGACTCCGGGACAATCTCCCGGATCCGGGAAAACTGCTGTGTCTTGAGTAAACGGCGCACTTCCGACGCCGAAATGGCGTTTCCGGTCGCCTTCATGCGTGGCATTTCCACCACGTCAATGTGTGAGGAAAGCAGAGCGTGTAGCGTCTGGTTGTACTGACGGGTGATATCGCAAAACGGCTCCGAGCCGATAAAGCGATGGGTGATCCCAAGCGCTGGCGCGATGTAATCGCGAAATACCAGTACGTCGATCTCACTCCAGGCCTGCTGCACTTTTCCAGTTTCTTTCAGAAAATAGGCCGGGAACGTGGCGCGAGAGATGATGTACTGCGAGCCTTCATGTACGGTCACGTTCGACAGATGCGCCACGCCCGCACGCACCATGTCCAGACGCGCATGGAACGGGAAGAATGAGGCATCTTCGCGAACGACAAACAGATGAAGCGCATCACACTGCCCCGCTGCCTGCTCGACCAGATGACGGTGTCCGAGGGTGAAGGGATTGGCATTCATGACAATCGCGCCAATTTTCGCCCCGCACTTGCGCTTCGCCGCGAGCGAACGGCAGTAACGTTCGATTCCCTGAGGCGTGTTTTCCATCAGTACGGCGTTGTTCCCGCTCTGGGCAATTGGCCAGAAACCACTGCGGGCAAACCGCTCTTTGTTACAGGGACGAGTGCAGAGAAAAAGATGAAAATGCCCGCGCGCCAGCGCCGCATTTTCAACCTCTGCCAACAGGCGGGCGCTTAAGTTCACACCGCGAAGTTGTTCATCCACCGCCACACATTTGATAACGTTAGCCGCCAGCCCTGCGCAACCCACCAACTGTGTTCCGGACCAGGCTTCAACAAACAGCGTGATGTCGTTGTCCAGCCCCAGACCGCTATCCGCCAGCAGATAGCGGATCTGGCTTAAGCGTTCCGGGTGTTTCGTCACCTCGGTAAGACGAAAATCGATTGTGGGTTGCGAGTGCATACTGCCGCCTTACTTAGTGCGCTGCCGTCAGCGTGTTCGCTGGCGCTTCCATGATCACGTTGCTCAGATGACCGATATGCTCGATCTCCACCTCAATGCGATCGCCCTCTTTCATAAACAACGGTGGGTTACGCTTTTTACCCACGCCGCCAGGGGAGCCTGTGATGATCACATCACCAGGGCTTAAGCGGGTGAAGGTGCTGATGTATTCAATCAGCTCGGCAACCTTGTGGATCATGCTGCTGGTGTTGTCTTCCTGCACCATGCGACCGTTCAGCCAGGTACGAATAGAAAGCTGATGCGGGTCGGGTATCTCATCGGCAGTCGCCATCCACGGACCAAACGCGCCGGTCTGCCGCCAGTTTTTACCCGCGGTGAACCAGGTGTGCTGCCAGTCGCGGGCTGAGCCATCCATGTAGCAGCTGTAACCCGCTACATGGCGCAGGGCGTCATCACGGCTGATGTTCTCGCCGCCTTTACCGATAATCACCGCCAGCTCACCTTCGTAGTCGAACTCACTTGAATGGCGCGGCTTCAATACCGGTTCGTTATGACCCGTCTGTGAATCCGGGAAACGAACAAACAGCGTTGGCGCCGGGTTATGCTGGTCAAACTCTTTGCGCTTGTCGGCGTAGTTCATGCCCACGCAAAGGATTTTCTCTGGCTGCTCAATCACCGGTAAGAAAGTGATGGCACTCATCGGCACATCAACTGCATCGTTAAGATAACGGGTAGCTTCTGCCAGCCCGTTGCCCTGCAACAGCGCTTTAAGGTCGCTGTAGCGGTCGCCCATGCGGCGGCCTAAATCAATCACACCTTCGGCCTCAACGATGCCGTAGCTGCGTTTACCCTGGTAACGAAAACTTGCGAGTTTCATGGTTCTTTCCTGAAAACTTAAACGAGGAAGTTGCCTAATATCAGCAGAGAGATAGAGACGTTAATCGCGCCGCCAATACGGGTTGCAATCTGGGCGAATGGCATCAGGCTCATACGGTTGCCTGCTGTCAGAATAGCCACATCACCCGTCCCCCCCTGGCCACTCTGGCAACAGGAAACGATGGCGACATCAATGGGGTGCATGCCAATCTTTTTGCCCACGAAGAAGCCTGTTGCCACCAGTGCAGAGACGGTACTGACAATCACCAGCAGGTTGCTCACAGTGAAGGCATTCACCAGTTCCTGCCACGGAGTGATCGCCACGCCAACGGCAAACAGAATGGGGTAGGTCACTGAAGTCTGGAAGAATTTGTAAACCACCTGCGAACCTTCAAGCAGGCGTGGAGACGCGCCATTACAGAGTTTGACCAGTACAGCCATAAACAGCATGCCAACCGGTGCAGGCAGGCCAATCAGTTTGTGTCCCAGCATCCCCAGCATGTAGAGCAGCACAGCCAACAGCGCGCCGGAGGCAATGGTAGTCACGTCCGCCTTACCCGAGAATGCCGGTTGTGCGGTCGTGGTATCGGCGTTCGCACGGTTTGGCATCAGTTGACCTTCACCGGTCAAATGCGGGTAGCGCTTGCCGAGCTGGTTCAGGCAGCCGGAGATAATGATGGCGGTCAGGCCACCGAGCATCACCATTGGCAGGACACGGCCGAGCGCAACGCCCTGGTCCATATGCAACAATGTGGCATAACCAATAGAGAGCGGAATCGCACCTTCACCTACGCCGCCCGCCATAATCGGCAGAATGATAAAGAAGAAGATCTGGAATGGCTCAAGCCCCAGCGCCAGGCCAACCCCCATGCCCACAATCATGCCGACGATTTCGCCGCACAGCATCGGGAAGAAGATACGCAGGAAGCCCTGAATCAGCACGGTGCGGTTCATACTCATAATGCTGCCAACAATAATGCAGCAGATGTAGAGATAAAGAATGTTGGTGGATTTGTAGAACTTGGTGGTGGACTCCACCACCACATCCGGCAGTAGGCCATAGTAGACCATTGCTGATGGGATGAAGGTGGCGCAAATGGCCGCCGCGCCCAGTTTGCCGACAATCGGCAGTCGTTTACCAAACTCACCGCAGGCAAAGCCAAAGAACGCAAGCGTCGCGACCATCACGACAATATCGCTGGGCAATTTACCACCCAGACAATCAATCGCAATGAGTGCACCTGCTAACACAAACAGTGGCAGAGGAATGATCCCGACTTTCCAGGTATCCATAATGTGCCACCAACGCTCTTTGAGAGATGGCCGCTGAATATCAATCGGGTCGTGGGTAACAGAGAAAGAATCGTCAGTTGTGCTCATAATAAGCCCCTTGGTTATTTTGTACGTTCAGCTTAAAGTCACAAAGGCTTACTTTATGTGAGGAATGACATATTAAAACCGAAGTTTTAATGGCCACTATGGTTTTAATGGTTTCTTTTATTTAATGTGATTAACACCTTATTTATTGCTGTGGTTTTTATGGTTTCTTTT
The DNA here is from genome assembly GCF_016859735.1 of Lelliottia sp. RWM.1. Classification (NCBI taxonomy): domain Bacteria; kingdom Pseudomonadati; phylum Pseudomonadota; class Gammaproteobacteria; order Enterobacterales; family Enterobacteriaceae; genus Lelliottia; species Lelliottia sp. RWM.1. Next base: position 29,829 of record NZ_WLVC01000046.1, read on the forward strand.
CCTAAATGAACAAACAAATAACATTTAGTAATTGGGTATAAAGGCGGTAACGCTTTCACATAAATCTTTTACAACCCTTGCTGTGCAAGGGATCACAAGTTTTTGGCAAACTCAGCGTCGACACTGAAAAAGATGATATATTGGCAACCTTTATTGATACCTTGCGTGATAGTTATGAAAGTATCTTTTCAAATCAAACTGTTTGTTTCGCTGATGGCTTTTTTCTCAGTGCTGTTTGCGTTATTGGGCGGATATTATTACGCCGAAGTCGGAAAGCAGCTATATCAGGAAATGAGCGGGCGAGCGAAAATACAAGCTGAGGAAATTGCAATTATTCCGACTTTACGCAATGAAGTTGAACAAAAAGATATCAAAGCCATCCATAACTTCATGCAGAAAATAGCAGAACGCAGCGATGCCAGTTTTATTGTGATTGGTGATAATAGAGGACAGCACCTGTTCCACTCCGTGTTTTCTGATCGGGTGGGGACAACGCTGGTCGGTGGCGACAATGCAGAGGTGTTGCAAGGCAAAAGCATTACAACGATCCGCAAGGGAGGGCTCGGTATTTCACTGCGCAGTAAAGCGCCCATTATCAACGATGCCGGTAAAGTGGTGGGCATTGTATCGGTGGGGTATCTCACGAGTTATCTCGATACCATCACCGTGAATAAAGTGGTCAATATCCTGATTGCCGCCGTGCTGTTGCTGATCGCACTCTTTATTTTCTCCTGGTTTTTCACCCGCAGTATTAAGAAGCAGATATTCTCCCTTGAACCGCGAGAAATCGGCCTGCTGGTCCGCCAGCAAAAAGCGATGATGGAGTCCATTTATGAAGGGGTCATTGCGATCGACGATAACCTGCGGATTGAGGTGATCAACCAGGCAGCCAGAAAACTGTTGGGGCTTAGCCAGCCCGCACGCGAGTTACGCGGGCAGTTGATAAGCCTGGTTATCGCTCCTGTGCCCTTCTTTACGCTCCACACCATGCTGGAAAAAGACACCCACGATGAGATCTGTCATTTCAATGAACTGACGGTCATTGCCAGCCGTGTGCGGATCATGCTTGAAGATTCACTTCAGGGCTGGGTGATCACCTTCCGCGATCGCAACGAAATAGACTCCCTCAGTGCTCAACTGAGCCAGGTGAAGCGTTATGTCGACAACCTGCGCATTATGCGTCACGAGCAGCTTAATCGTATGACCACGCTTTCAGGTTTGCTGCATATGGGCCGTTATGATGAGGCAATTGGCTACATTCAGGCACAATCAGAACATGCACAAGAGCTGCTGGACTTTATCTCCTCGCGCTTCAGTTCACCCACGCTGTGTGGGCTACTGCTGGGTAAATCCGCACGCGCCAGGGAAAAAGGGGTCGAGTTGCGCTTTGACCCCGCCTGCCGGATGGACAAACCTTTTATTCCGCTGCCTGAAGCTGAGTTGATTTCGATTATCGGTAATTTGCTGGATAACGCGATTGAAGCGACCCAGCGCGCACCACTCCCGCATGAGCCTGTAGAGGTACTGATAAAGCTGAACGAACTCGAACTGATCATCGAAGTCGCTGACCAGGGCGTTGGCATTAAGCCGGAGATCCGTGAGCGAATATTTGAACGCGGCATCACGACGAAAACACGCGGCGATCATGGTATTGGTCTGTATTTGATCGAAAGCTATGTCACCCAGACTGGCGGCTCGATAGAAGTTGCCGATAACACGCCCCGTGGCGTTATTTTCTCTCTGTTTATCCCCGCCACAGGAACCGCCCGGCATCCCGCACAGGAACTGGAAGATACCGACTATGCAACATGAACTTATCGACGTATTGATTGTTGAAGACGAGAACGAGCTGGCGCAACTTCACGCTGAACTTATCAGCAAACACCCGCGCCTGAGGCTGGTAGGTATAGCATCATCGCTGGCTGATGCTCATATTCAGCTAGAAAGCCAACACCCGCAGCTCATGCTGTTAGACAACTACCTGCCCGATGGCAAGGGGATTACGCTTATCAGTAATCCCCTGCTGGCGCGCGCAAACTGCTCGGTCATTTTTATTACCGCAGCCAGTGATATGGACACCTGTAGCCAGGCAATTCGCAACGGCGCATTTGACTACATCCTGAAACCCGTCTCCTGGAAACGACTCAGCCAGTCGCTTGAGCGCTTTGTGCAATTTGCAGAGCAGCAACGCGTATGGAAAATTGTTGATCAGCAAAACGTGGACTCGTTGTATCAGCTACAGGCGAAAAACTACCGCCTGGATAATGGCAGTAAGGGGATCGAAGAGAACACGTTGTCACTGGTACAGGCACTGTTCAATGAAAAGTCGGCCCATTGCTTTTCAGTCGACGAAGTGGTCAGCGAGACGGGATTGAGCAAAACCACGACACGCCGCTACCTGGAACATTGCGTGGAGGCGGGTTTTTTGAGCGTAGAGATGTTGTACGGGAAGATTGGGCATCCGCGAAGAATGTATAAGCGCAATGCAGTTTGAGCCACTCACTTTAATCCTCTCCCCTTTGGGGAGAGGATTAAGCCGCACTTATTTCAACACGTACCCATACAGCCGCTTGATTCCATCTGCGTCTTTCTCGCTGTAAACGCCCTGAAGCTCCGGCGAGAAACCGGGCAGCAGGTTCACACCTTCCTCCAGCGCCAGGAAGTAACGCTGTACTGCACCACCCCACACTTCACCCGGTACAACACACAACACACCCGGCGGGTATGGCAGCGCACCTTCCGCAGCAATACGGCCTTCGGCATCCCGGATGCGCACCAGCTCGACATTTCCGCGAATGTATTCCTGATTGGCATCCTGAGGATTCATCACCACTGCCGGCAGACTCTCCTTACGGAACATCGCTTTTTGCAGATCCTTCACGTTAAAGCTGACGTACAGGTCGTGCATCTCCTGGCACAGTTCACGCAACGTGTAATCGCGGTAACGCACCGGGTATTTCTGGTAAATGGTTGGTAGCACGTCAGCAAGCGGCGTGTCATCCTCAATATGCTGTTCGAACTGACCGAGCATAGCCACGAGCTGCGCCAGCTTCTCGGCACTTTCAGCAGGCGTCAGCAGGAAGAGGATCGAATTGAGGTCGCACTTCTCCGGCACGATGCCGTTTTCACGCAGGTAGTGCGCGAGAATGGTCGCCGGAATGCCGAACCCGGTATATTCGCCCGTTTCAGCATCAATACCTGGCGTGGTGAGCAACAGCTTGCAGGGATCCACAAAGTACTGCTCGCTCGCATACCCCTCAAACCCGTGCCATTTCGCACCCGGTTCAAAACTGAAGAAACGGCGCTCGCTGGCGATGGTACGGGTCGCGTGATCCTGCCACGGACGTCCGGCAACCACTGGCGGGATAAAAGGCTTGATCATGTGGCAGTTCGCAATGATCGCCTTGCGCGCTTCAATCCCCAGCTCCACACATTCTGCCCAGAGCCTGCGCCCACTTTCGCCTTCATGGATTTTGGCATTCACATCCAGCGCGGCAAACAGTGGGTAGAACGGGCTCGTTGAGGCATGCAGCATGAACGCGTTGTTGAGCCGTTTATGTGGACAAAAGCGCGCCTGACCACGGATATGGTTATCTTTCTTGTGAATTTGCGAGGTTTGCGAGAACCCGGCCTGCTGCTTATGCACCGATTGCGTCACAAAAATGCCCGGATCGTTCTCGTTCAGTTCCAGCAACAGCGGCGAACTGTCTGCCATCATCGGAATAAACTGCTCATATCCCACCCAGGCGGAGTCAAACAGAATGTAGTCGCAGAGATGACCAATCTTATCGATGACCTGGCGGGCGTTGTAGATCGTACCATCGTAGGTTCCAAGCTGGATCACCGCCAGACGGAACGGGCGTGCATCATTGGCTTTTTCAGGAGCGACTTCGCGGATCAGCCTGCGGAGATAGGCATCATCAAAGCAATGCTCATCAATACCGCCAATAAAGCCAAACGGGTTTCTTGCTGCTTCGAGATAGACCGGTGTAGCCCCGGCCTGAATCAACGCCCCGTGATGGTTCGATTTATGGTTATTACGATCAAAAAGCACCAGGTCGCCACGGGTTAACAAGGCGTTAGTGACAACCTTGTTTGCGGCGGATGTACCGTTAAGGACAAAGTAAGTTTTATCGGCGTTAAACACTTTTGCCGCAAACTTCTGCGCATGCTTGGCAGAGCCTTCGTGGATCAGCAGATCGCCAAGTTTCACATCGGCATTGCACATATCGGCACGAAAGACATTCTCACCAAAGAAATCATAGAACTGGCGTCCTGCCGGGTGCTTTTTAAAAAATGCACCGTGCTGATGACCAGGACAGGCAAAAGTACTGTTATCCATTGCCACATACTGGCTCAGGGTGTCAAAAAAAGGCGGCAGCAGATTCTCTTCGTAGTGACAAGCTGCGGATTCCAGTTCCAGGAACTCCTGGGCTTTGCCCGTAATGATTGCTGTGACCCCATCAGGGATCTCAACCTGCTCTTGTGAGAACATAAAAACAGGCAACTGAAAGCCCGTGCGTTTCAGTAACGCAAGGATGCCGCTACAACTCTCAGCGACCGTAATGACGACTGCCGCCACATCGGTAAAGTCTGTATTGTCCAGAGTCACCTTTTCGCGGTGCGTGGACAGCGTGGATACCAGCTCGCGGCTGACGGCAATTTTCATTGATTTCATAAGCGCAAATACCCGTTTCAGGGGAGAAAAAGCCCCGGACAGCGTTATCACGCTGCCCAACGAATGTGTCTGACCGGAACTCAGCTCCGACCGCCAGACATCAGTAAAATCAGAACGCGTCTGGTTTTACTGTTGTCCTGCAGCAAGCCTGCGTTACCCTCACCGCATGGTGGGACAGGAAGTGAAAATAGTGATACGGAATGGCATTCGCGCAGCGGTAAACAGCGTCATCATTGGGCGGCTCCGTATCTGAAGAGGAGAAAATTCGCGCAATCATGTCACCTTTTATTTTGAGGTGCAAGAAGGAATCATTATGCATTTAATGAGCGAATGTTACCCCCTTAAACCGCGATGCCGTGTCATAATAATGCAATATCAATGATTAAATAACAGGAGTTTACCGTGGTTATCGGGCCCTTTATTAATGCAGGTGCTGTACTATTGGGCGGCGTGCTCGGCGCAGTGTTAAGCCAGCGATTACCGGAACGTATTCGCTTATCCATGCCCTCTATTTTTGGTCTGGCTTCGTTAGGCATTGGTATTTTGTTGGTGATCAAGTGCGCTAACCTGCCAATCATGGTGCTCGCCACGCTGCTTGGTGCACTGATTGGTGAATTGTGTTATCTGGAAAAGGGCATCAACGGCGCGGTAAGCAAAGCCAAAAATATGATCTCCCGCCCTGGTAAGACGAAAAACGGTAGCCACGAATCATTTATTCAAAACTATGTCGCGATAATTATTCTTTTCTGTGCCAGTGGAACAGGGATTTTTGGCTCAATGCAGGAAGGCATGACGGGTGATCCAAGCATACTGATTGCTAAGGCATTTCTTGATTTCTTTACGGCAACTATTTTCGCCACAACACTTGGCATCGCCGTTGCCGCTATTTGCGTGCCGATGCTGTTGATCCAACTCGCGCTGGCCACCTGTGCGACACTCATCCTTCCGCTGACAACGCCCGCTATGATGGCAGACTTTACCGCCGTAGGCGGCCTGCTCCTGCTGGCAACAGGACTACGTATCTGCGGAATTAAGATGTTTGCGGTGGTCAACATGCTGCCTGCATTATTGATTGCAATGCCGCTTTCCGCGCTCTGGACGCACTTTTTCGCCTAAGATGGCAGCGAAGTGGCGAGAGAGTGTGCAGTCTGTAACGAAAACGACAAATTTCGTTGACGGCAGAGGGCGAATCGGTTTTAATGCGCCCCGTTGCCCGGATAGCTCAGTCGGTAGAGCAGGGGATTGAAAATCCCCGTGTCCTTGGTTCGATTC
>NZ_WLVC01000047.1:0-34546 GCF_016859735.1 Lelliottia sp. RWM.1
CATATGCCACCAACTGAATACGAAAAACAATATTATCAGCGGCTCGGAAGTGTCTAGATTATCTGTGGCGATTCATATTTCCCAAGATTCGCTTTTCAGCGTCACTGGTACTTTCATTTTCTTTCTTCGGGATGGTTGAGTACTTGCCGATTAGATACCCATTAAGGCGGCGATCCCTCAACTTGTTATAGACTGTGACCGTGTTCCACCCTCTGCCATTGTATCTATCGCCTTCCCCATTAAGCCGATTCACGATTTCTGTCACACCATAGCCATCACTATACCACTCAAAAATTTTGGTTATCGTTTGTAACTTCTGAGGGTCAATCTCATATGACTTTTTATCGTGGCTGAGAGAAAGCCAGTCAGGTGTATTGTTGTTAAGAGCAACACCCGTAGACAATGATTCTTCTTTTCGTCTGTTCCATGATTTTTTACTGATACGGGCTTTTCTTTTCGATTCCTGGTGAGCACGTTCGATACTGGTGGATAATGCGGTTAACTTGTGGTCGAGTTTGTAGCTGTAAATTTGTCCAGTCTCAACCTCTACAATATCAATGTTACGTTTGATTAAAAAAGTAAACTCATCGATAGCATCGTAGCCTTGCTTACGTGAAAAGCGGTCTACAGACTCGATTAGCAAGCAACCTTCAGTTATCTCCCCTGCCTCTACACGCCGCTTAAACTGACCTAAAGAACCTTTGGTAAAGTTATGCCCTTTGTACCCTGACAGACCTTTATCACTTTCCAGTACTTCGTAATTGCTTGGATCAAGTTGATACCCTAATTCGGTGGGCAGTTTAGCGTTTTCGAGGAAGTCTAATACTGTACTAATCTGGCGATCTAAGCCAAAAGCATCAACCTGCTGTAAGCTCGATACCCTACTATAAATGTAGGCTTTGACAGTTCGCATTCATGCACCTATACATTTGATAAACATAATCATTGAGGAACTCATTATGTCCGATAAAGAATATGTATTCTATAGTACGCTGGAAGAAGCTATTGATGCCGCTCGTGAAGAATTCCTTGCCGACAACCCTGGTATTGAGGAAGAAGATGCTGACGTGCAGCAACTCAATATTCAAAAATATGTGCTGCAGGACGGCGATATTATGTGGCAAGCCGAGTTCTACGCGGAAGAAGGTGAAGAAGGCGATTGTTTGCCAATATTGAGCGGTGAAGGTGCTCAGGCAGTCTTCGACGGTGATTATGATGAAATCGAGCTACGACAGGAGTGGCTCGAAGAGAATACCCTGCATGAATGGGATGAAGGAGAGTTCCAGCTTGAACCTCCTCTGGACACCGAAGAGGGACAAACCGCGGCGGATGAATGGGACGAGCGTTAAGCGACGTTTATTCGTACGGACCGTGCTGGGCATCGATGGGTAACAACAACGTGTCGAACACCAATGAAAACGGTAAGTCGAGTACAGTCAGGTAGCGCCATGCCGAATCGCGGACATCCCACTTAACGCCTGGGTAATATTGATTTCCGTGGCCTTGCCCTGGGATAGTGCGACTGATTATGCTGCCGCACCCCGTCAGTAAACACGCCATCAGCATGACGATGAGTATTCTCATGTGAAAACCTCGTGAAAAAAATACCGGCCAGATGGCCGGTATTTTTATGTTGTTGCTCGGCTTATTTCGACTTCAGCGCCAACGGATTGAGCTTAAGTGCCTCGTAGTAGCTTACCCAGGACGAATATTTCTCAGGGGCTGACCACACCCGGTAGTGCAGACGAGACATCGTCACTGGATCGCTCAACAGGACCAGACGACGGTCACGATTGAGTTTTTCAGGTGTCTCATTCAGCGCTTGCTCAACATGACGATCACGGGCAATTTCCAGCACCTTGCTCGCACGGTGACGAGCTGTTGCCATGGCGGTTGCGAGGGCATTAAACGATGGGTGGAATACCGCATGGAGGAAACCATCATCCAGCGAGCGCGCACGGTTGAGTGCCAGATACTTATCGGTATCCACCAGCACCTGTGGCGGAGAATACTCTTCCGGGATCAGGAACAGCTTCCAGCGTTTGGTACGCAAACCCATTGTAGACCGACTGGAGATCACCGACACAAATGGCGACAAGATCAGGGAGAAGACAATCGGGGCTAGCCAGAACAAGAAGCGCAGATCCAGCCAGGCCATACCCACTGCCCACACCAGCCCCAGCAATAACTGGGAACCATGACGCATAAAAGCTTCACTCCATGGAGTGGAGTCGTCGTCACGCTGTGGAGAGTTCCACACCACTTCCCAGCCCAGGAATGCACTCACCACAAATACGGTATGGAACAACATACGGACAGGCGCAAGCAGCACAGAGAACAGCACTTCAAGCAGCAATGAAAGCGTCACGCGGCAGAAGCCACCATACTCTTTCGAGCCTTTGCACCAGATCAAGATGATACTGAGCAGTTTAGGCAAGAACAGTAGCACCATCGTTGACGCAAACAGCGCGATCGCCAGTTCCGGACGCCACTGTGGCCACACCGGGAACAACTGACGTGGTTGCAGGAAATACTGCGGTTCCGTCAGAGCATGAACCACCTGCAAGGCGGTAGAAAGCGCGAGGAACATAAACCACAATGGCGCTGAAAGGTATGACATCACCCCTGTCAGGAACACGGCACGGTGAACCGGGTGCATTCCTTTTACGAGGAACAGACGGAAGTTCATCAGGTTTCCGTGACACCAGCGGCGGTCACGCTTGAGTTCATCCAGCAAGTTCGGTGGCAGTTCTTCATACGAGCCGGGCAAGTCATAGGCAATCCAGACGCCCCAGCCTGCACGACGCATCAACGCTGCTTCCACGAAGTCGTGCGACAGGATCGAACCCGCAAACGACCCTTCACCGGGCAGTGGCGCAAGCGCACAGTGCTCAATGAACGGTTTCACGCGGATAATCGCGTTGTGCCCCCAGTAGTGCGATTCACCCAGTTGCCAGAAATGCAAGCCTGCAGTGAACAACGGTCCGTATACACGCGTTGCAAACTGCTGGCAACGTGCATAGAGCGTGTCCATACCGGATGCTTTAGGCGACGACTGAATAATACCCGCATTCGGGTTGGCTTCCATCAGACGAACCAGGCCGGTCAGGCACTCGCCTGTCATCACTGAGTCAGCATCCAGCACGACCATGTAGCTATACTGATTGCCCCAGCGACGGCAGAAGTCATCAATGTTGCCGCTCTTACGCTTCACACGACGACGGCGACGACGGTAGAAAATCTGCCCTTCGCCCTGCACTTCGGCAATCAATTCCATCCAGGCTTTTTGCTCAGCAACGCAAATGTCTGGATTGTAGCTGTCGCTCAGAATGTAAACGTCGAAATGCTCGGCGTTACCGGTCGCCTTAACGGACTCCCAGGTCGCACGTAACCCCGCGAATACGCGATCCACATCTTCATTACAGATAGGCATAATCAGCGCGGTTCGGTGTTCAGGGTTGAGAGGTTCGTCCCCCACCGTCGACGCCGAAATACTGTACTTATCCCGCCCCATCAGCAATTGCAGGAAGCCCATGAGTGCCGTCCAGAAGCCAGCCGATACCCAACAGAACAGGACAGCGAACAACAACAGGATGCCGCTTTGCAATATATACGGCAGCAACTGCATAAAGGAGACCCACAGATCCTGACCTGTCATATCAGCAGGGTTGATCAGCGCCCAGCCTTGATAAGGCAGAATGGTCTTCATGTACCAGGTTGCAACGACCGTTTGTGCAAGGGTCAATACCAGCAAGGTATAGCGGCGAATTGTGCCAACGGTTCGCCATTTCTGCTCAGACGCCTGCTGCTCTTTTGTCAGTCTGGACAAATAACGCGGCGCCACTTCACGCCCACGCAAACGATCCCAGAAACGCCCAACCGGGTTGGTACGCCACGGATCTGGAAACATTGATGACCGCGTTGCTTTAGGCATCGCCTGAAGCTGATCACGGCCTTCATCATCTTTGATCAGTTGCCCTTCCGCCAACGAGTCTGGCCACGCTTGCTCCAGACGCGCTTTTACTGACCCGAGCGGAGTATCATCATCACGCGTAAACTGATGATGTTCACCATCCAACGCGGTGTGTACCGCGAGGATGTTGCTCTTAGGCAGTGCCGCTTTTTCGGTATCGGTCAGCGGCATGGCATCAATATATTCAGTTGTATTATTCATTGGCAGGTAGCTGATAGCTCCAGGTTTCACTCAGCGGCTGATCGTCGCTGACCAGCGCAGCGCGCATTTCAGTGGTCTGTTTCGGATCTTTCACTTTCACGCGCAGGGTTAAACGCCACCCTTTCGTCACCGGGTTATAGCGTACGGTGTTCTCAACAATTTCACCGTTATCGCCAATGCTGGTTTGGGCAGTCACGGCTGTATCAGGAGCCAGTTTTTTCATGTCCTGACCTGCAAAATCCACCACAAACGCAAGCGTGCCATCAGGCTGACGGATAAGATTTGACTGTTTCACGTCGCCTGTAGAACGACGCGTTTGCATGACATAGGCATTGTCCGGCGCATGCAGTTTGTCTTCGTCGCGGCTAAAGGTGATGGTGTATTTGAAATTCATCTCTTTACCCGCATCAGGAAGCTGATCCGGCGTCCAGTAAGCCACGATGTTGTCATTGGTTTCATCGTTTGTTGGAATTTCAACCAGTTCGACCTTCCCTTTGCCCCAGTCACCTTTCGGCGTGACCCATGCACTTGGGCGAAGGTCGTAACGATCGTCCAGGTCTTCAAAGCGGGAGAATTGACGGCCACGCTGCAACAGACCGAACCCTTGTGGGTTTTCCATTGCAAAGCTGCTTACTGCCAGATGTTTCGGGTTGTTCAGTGGACGCCAAATCCACTCGCCGTTGCCAGCATGGATGGACAGGCCGTTTGAGTCATGCAGTTCAGGACGGAAGTTGGTCGCCGGTGACGGCTGGTTCGGCCCAAACAGGAACATACTGGTTAATGGCGCAACGCCAAGTTTGCCCACTTTGTCTCGCAGGTAAACTTTCGACTGCACGTCTACGACCGTATCGCGACCAGGCATAATGACAAAGCGGTAAGCCCCTGTCGCACGCGGTGAATCCAGCAGTGCATAAATCGTCAGACGTTTATCCGCAGGTTTTGGACGTTCAATCCAGAATTCACGAAAACGCGGGAACTCTTCGCCAGACGGCAGTGCGGTATCAATGGCTAAGCCGCGCGCTGAAAGTCCGTACACCTGGCCTGCGCCAATCACACGGAAATAGCTTGCACCGAGCATGCTGACAATTTCGTCGTTCTTATCTTTGCTGTTGATCGGGTAAAGGACTTTAAAGCCCGCGAAACCAAGATCTTTAACCGTGTCTTTGTCGTGCTGCACATTGCCAAAATTGAAGTAATCCGGGCTGTACTTGATTTTACGCACTGCGTTTGCCGTCACTTCATTGATGGCCACGGGTGAGTCGAAGTACATGCCCTGATGATAAAATTCGAGCTTGAACGGGGTTTTTATATTGTTCCAGTACGCTTTGTCGTGATTGAACTGGATCTTTTGATAGTCCGCGTATTTCATGTCGCGGAAAACGGAGGGCAGGTTACTTTTCGGCGCTTCATAGCTCTTGCCGGCCATCGATTTTGCCTGTTTTGCGACATCGTCGATGTTAAAAGACCAGGCCGATGAGGTATACAGGGACAACACCACTGCCGCACCCAACCAACGCATTTTCATCATTTGTGGTTTATGTTTCATAATAAGTAAGCACTTCCCCCTTTGTGTGCTTATATCGATCCGATCCATTTTAATGGAAATCCAGGTAATCCGACAACAATATCGCCGCTTTGTTTAGCCGCTGGCTCATGGATTAAGCAAGTGATAGAACCCACTTTTCACTTTGCGTGCTTATCCTGGAGACAGGATATCGGTCTTGGTGTAGGGTTGCTTTCGAATGTAACCATTATGAGTCTTAGGGATAAGGCGAAAAGTCTGAGAATGCACAACGTTATATGAGCACTATATCTGCAGCTGTACCTGCGCAACGTGAATATTTCCTCGACTCGATCCGGGCATGGCTGATGCTGTTGGGGATCCCTTTTCACATTTCTTTGATTTACTCAAGTCATACCTGGCACGTGAATAGCCAGGAGCCCTCTTTGTGGCTCACGCTGTTCAATGATTTTATCCATGCCTTCCGCATGCAGGTATTTTTTGTCATATCAGGCTATTTCTCCTACATGCTTTTCCTGCGCTATCCGCTGAAACGCTGGTGGAAAGTGCGTGTTGAGCGCGTGGGTATTCCCATGCTGACAGCGATTCCTTTGTTAACGTTGCCTCAGTTCATCATGCTGCAGTATGTCAAAGGCAAAGCGGAGAACTGGCAGAATCTTTCGTTGTATGAAAAATACAACACGCTGGTCTGGGAACTGGTTTCCCACCTCTGGTTCCTGCTGGTTTTGGTCGTGTTAACAACAGTCAGCCTGTGGATTTTCAGCCGCCTACGCCGCCACCTGAGCGATAAAACTGACCGGTTTTTCGCCGACGTTACCTTTGGCAGATTATCCCTGCTCTTTTTGTTGCTGGGTGTGTCTTACGCCGCAGTGAGACGAATAATCTTTATCGTCTATCCCCCCATACTCAGTGATGGGTTGTTTAATTTCGTGGTAATGCAGTCACTGTTCTATATCCCGTTCTTTATGATTGGGGCTATGGCGTTTGTCTATCCTAAGCTCAAAGCGCTCTTTACAACCCCTTCGCCATGGTGTGCCGTCGGGGCCGTACTGGCATTTACCGCTTATCTGCTCAATCAACGTTACGGGAGTGGTGATGCCTGGATGTATGAAACAGAAAGTGTGATTACGATGCTGCTGGGGCTATGGATGGTCAATGTGGTATTCGCCCTCGGCCATCGACTTTTGAATTTCAAATCAAGCCGGGTGACTTATTTCGTCAACGCGTCGCTGTTTATTTATCTGGTGCATCACCCGTTAACGCTTTTCTTCGGGGCGTATATCACACCGCACATCGCCTCTAACACGCTGGGGTTTTTCACCGGACTGGTGTTTGTGATTGGCCTCGCGCTTGTCATGTACGAAATTCATCTGCGCATCCCTCTGCTACGCTTCCTGTTCTCAGGTAAACCGCAGACCAAAGCTTGATCACTGTCGCGGCGTAATTTTTGCGCCGCGGCAACTTTTACGCACCAAACTCCTGTTCACGTTCAGTAAGACGTTGTCGATAGAGCTGGGTCGTTTCCTCGTCATAGCAGACAAAGAAAACCTTCTCAGGCATGGGTTTGAGCGAGAGATATCGGTACACGGTATCAACGGCTATCGCCGCAGCCGCCGCTTTTGGATAGCCATATACACCTGTGCTAATAGCCGGAAATGCCATAGTCTGATAACCATTGTCTGCGGCAAGACGCAGGCAATTACGATAAGCATCCTCCAGAATACGGGCCTCATGATGATCCCCGCCATGCCATACCGGCCCCACCGTATGAATAACCGCTTTCGCCGGAAGATTACCCGCGATGGTAATAACAGCATGCCCCGGTGGACACTCGCCCTGTTGCTGACGAACAATCTTGCAGGCCTCAAGTAATTGCGGTCCGGCAGCACGATGGATAGCGCCATCAACACCACCGCCCCCCATTAATGATGGGTTTGCGGCATTGACCACTACGTCGACGTTTTGCGTCGTAATATCACCATGAATAATTTCAATTTGCGGTTTCATAAACACCCTCTGCGAGCCGCCTTTTTCTTAAGTGTATCGCAGAGACGATGTTGAGAAAAAACTATTGCGTGAAAAGCTCTTCCGCCGATTGGCGGAAGAGTGAGGGATTATCGATATTGAATTTGTACGATAGCGAGCGATTTTTCAGGGTCAAGATATCTCATACTTACCGTGGCCACATCGGGATTTGCACCGCGCCCATTCAGCACATCTTCATACTTTATCATGCGCGTTTGCATGCCCTTATTTTCGGGGCATGAAATTTCAATCTTATGATGTTGCGGGGATATTTCGCAGGGATTAGCCACTATCGCTCCACGAAAATGAATAACGCCCCCATCAACGACGGTTGCAGAAAAAGCAGGGGTTAAGACTGTAGACACTACCAGGCCAAAGCCGGAGATCAGTTGAGCGGTGGAGATGGTCATTAGATAGACTCCTCTATGAAAATCTTCCCTGGGAGAATCAAAACTCCCTTATGACAGACTCAGAATGAGGCGCTTAGCCATACTTTTCTTCAGCGCCTGATATCATCATAGTGACTCCCTGCCACTCTGCCATCCCACTCAACGCATTGATTTAGTGAATGGTTTTTGTGCGTCAGCTTGAAGGGGGTGACCATTGCTGTGATAAGTGAAGTTGCTTCCCATCAGAGACGGTGACGGTAATGTTCACCGCGTCACCCGTGTCTATATTTAAACTCAGTCTCATTAAATCAATCGTCTGATTAGCAGGTATAGAGAGGGTGTTTTGTTGCTGCGAAGTACTTTGCCCCCCCTGCCCTTGTCGCGTAGAAAGGATATGCACCTGACACTCGCAGGGTTCCGTCAGCGTTACCTGCGGAATAATCGTCGTCATATTTCCTTGCTGCGAGGTTTTGAAGGTGATCTGACTGGAGAGCGCCGCAAGGAGTAGTAAGGTATGCATGATGAACTCCCGAAAAAAAACAGGGCATATGCCCTGTTTTTTTGTAGCACAGATTTCGGTATTAATACTGATGAGCTGTCGCGTGGTTGCCAAAACCAACCTGGTGAACAGTCACAGTTGAGTTGGAAGCAGTCTGGTCAACCGCAGCACCGTTACCACCACCGTACTGGCTAACTGTCATAGTAGAGTTTTTGCCATTCCACTGGTCAAGTGTTGCGCTGTTGCCAAAACCATGCTGAGTCAGGCTAATGCTACTGTCATCAGAACCCTGTCCGACATCAGCACCGTTACCGCCACCACTCTGTTTAATAGTCAGGCTTGAATTTCGAGCATCTGACTGCAAGGCGACAGCTGAGTTACCACCACCGTATTGGTAAATGCTCAGAGTTGAGTTCGGGCCGCTATTATTACCACCGTGACCCCAGCCCAGTGAACTGCTTTGGTCAATAAGACCAGCCATAGCACTACCAGAAACTACGATTGCTGCAAGTGCTGCCACTTTGATAAATTTCATGGTAAAACCCCCATCGGATTGATTAAAGTCGCCGCTAATAACTAACGTTGAATAACGCGGATTGCCATTTGCGACTGTTTCTGCACTACAACTGCGGTTTTCTGCGTACCGTACTGCGTAATACTTGCTCTGTTACCCGACCCTTTTTGAATAATCATCGCAGTATTACCATATGCACCTTGCGAAATACTCGCATCATTCGAACTTCCACTCTGAGCGATATATGCAAAGTTATAAGTCCCTGATTGATCAACTTTCGCTCTATTGCCTACCCCATCCTGGGAGACAACGGACAATAATTTAGAACCGTCCTGACGAACCATGGCGTTATTATTCACGCCCTGCTGACCAATAATGGCTGCCTGATTTAATGAAGATCGACTTAATTCATTAATCGCGAAGTTGTATTCAGCATTTGCCAAATCCGAACTTGCCGCAATTACAAAGCCAGGCGCACCCAGTAATGTAAACATCATGCATAACGATGTGTTCTTCATGTTGTCACCCTGGACCTGGTTATAAATAAAAAAAATAACCGTGAAACCGTGACCTCGTGTTAACGCGACTCGTTTTTTGTTAACGCTGCGTTACGATGAAGAGTATGTCTATCGAAACATTTTAAATATCTCACCCGCGAGACTTATTTTTATTCCTCGTTTCACCTCAAAGTATTAATTAATGCAAAAAATTGCTGTAATCAGCGCAGGTTAGTTTTTTTTGATTTTTTTTAATGACGAGGTTGTACGACTCGCTAAGGTGCTGTCCAGCCTTTCCATTTCAAGGCTTAAGCCTGCATCTGGATGACATTTCACTCAGGGCGTGACACGAGGCATGTTTTCTTAAGTGGTTTTCTTCGTCAGTCTATGGCTTAGGTTTTTTTCCAAACTCATACCTTTACAAAGTTAACTGAAAATAAAAAATAACAATAAAAATCATCACACTATAAATATTTGTATGATTTTTGAAATGTGTGCACTGTTATTAACATGTACAACTTTCCTATCAAACAAGAACATTTATAAAGGTCGATTTTCACAAATTAATATTGATTTTTACATTCCGTTACATGTTTAACACTTGCTTTAAAGTTCGTAATAGCTAGATTGAAATCAGATGTAAGAAATTTGTTTTATATTTACCTCCCCGTGGAGGTTCTGGTCTGATTCTACACACAGCAGTGCAACATCTGTCAGTACTTCTGGTGTCTCCTGATGTTTATTCAGGTGACAGCTGCCAGGTGTCATAAAAAAGTGGGGTTTCATCATGTATAATGAAGTCCATAGTTTACATGGTCATACATTACTGTTGATCACAAAGCCATCTTTACAGGCGACAGCTTTATTACAACATTTAAAGCAATCATTATCATTGAACGGGAAATTGCATAATATTCAACGTTCTTTTGATGACATTGCACCTGGCAGCATAATTCTTCTCGATATGATGGAAGCTGATAAAAAGCTTATCCATTACTGGCAAGATAACTTAAGCAGGAAAAACAATAATATCCGCGTGCTATTATTGAATACTCCTGATGAATATCCTTATAGAGACATTGAGAGCTGGCCGCATATCAATGGCGTCTTCTACGTCACTGAAGAAGAGACACGGGTCGTAGAAGGATTGCAAGGCATATTACGTGGAGAGTGTTACTTTTCACAAAAACTTGCCAGCTACCTCATCACGCACTCCGGAAATTATCGCTACAACAGTTCAGAGTCTGCGTTGCTGACACACCGTGAAAAAGAGATCCTGAACAAGTTGCGCATCGGTGCTTCAAATATTGAAATCGCCCGTTCGTTATTTATCAGCGAAAATACGGTTAAGACGCACCTTTATAATCTTTTCAAGAAGATAGCTGTTAAAAACCGAACTCAGGCGGTTTCATGGGCAAACGATAACCTCAGGCGTTAACACCATGAAACGCAAGTTGAGTTGGATTGTCGCAGCGGGCTTTCTGCTCGCAGCCGGGAACCTACACGCAGTTGAAGTGGAAATTCCCGGATTGTTAACGGACCACACTGTCTCATCTACCGGCCACAATTTTTATCGGGCATTCAGCGATAAATGGGACAGCACTTACCCTGGTAACTTAACAATCAACGAACGGCCCAGTGCACGTTGGGGAAGCTGGATAACAATAACAGCCAATCAGGATGTTATTTACCAGACTTTTTTATTCCCTACGAAAATAGACTTCGATAAAAACGTAGCCTTAGCCCTGGCACAAACCGAAGAAGCTATTAATCGCCTGCAAATAGACAAAGTGCTATTAAGCACTGGCGATTTAGCAAAAGACGAGTTCTAGCGACCCTAATATCCGGAGGCTGTCATGCGTATTGCACATGCAGTTATTTCGTTAATGCTGATCACACCATTAAGCTGGGGCGGAAATATGACGTTCCAGTTCCGTAACCCTAACTTTGGCGGTAACCCAAATAACGGGGCTTTCATGCTGAACGAAGCCCAGGCACAAAACTCCTATAAAGATCCAAGTTCTAACAGCGACTTTGGTATTGAAACGCCCTCGGCGCTGGATAACTTTACCCAGGCTATTCAATCACAGATTCTCGGCGGGTTGTTGACCAACATTAATACGGGCAAACCCGGACGTATGGTGACTAACGACTTTATCGTGGATATTGCGAACAAGGATGGGCAGCTTCAGTTGAACGTTACAGACCGCAAAACCGGGAAGACATCCACCATCCAGGTGTCCGGTCTGCAAAACGATTCCACCAATTTCTAGACAACATCAAAATAAGGACAACGATCATGCAGCGCTTCCTGATATTAGTTGCAGTGTGCTTATTGAGCGGTTGTTTAACTGCTCCCCCAAAAGAAGCTGCAAAACCTACATTAATGCCTCGGGCCCAAAGTTATCGTGATTTAACACATCTGCCGATGCCTACCGGTAAGATATTCGTCTCGGTTTACAACATTCAGGATGAAACGGGTCAGTTTAAACCGTATCCGGCGAGTAACTTCTCGACCGCTGTACCTCAAAGCGCCACGGCCATGCTGGTCACTGCACTCAAGGACTCTCGCTGGTTTATTCCTCTTGAACGCCAGGGACTGCAAAACCTGCTGAACGAACGTAAAATCATTCGTGCCGCTCAGGAGAATGGCACTGTCGCGATGAATAACCGCGTGCCTTTACAGTCACTGGCTGCGGCTAACGTGATGATTGAAGGATCGATTATCGGCTATGAGAGTAACGTCAAATCAGGTGGTGTCGGTGCGCGTTACTTTGGTATTGGTGCAGATACACAATACCAGCTTGATCAAATAGCCGTTAACCTGCGTGTGGTTAACGTCAGTACGGGTGAAGTCTTGTCATCCGTCAATACCAGTAAAACAATCCTCTCTTACGAGGTGCAGGCTGGGGTATTCCGCTTTATTGACTACCAGCGTTTACTGGAAGGTGAAATTGGCTACACCTCTAACGAGCCGGTCATGCTCTGCCTGATGTCTGCCATTGAAACTGGCGTTATCTTCCTGATTAACGACGGCATCGATCGTGGGTTGTGGGATCTGCAGAACAAGGCCGAAGTGAAAAACCCGGTTCTGGTGAAATACCGCGATATGTCGGTTCCTCCGGAATCCTGATCGGAAGCGCATAAAAAAGGCGAGATAGATATCTCGCCTTTTTTTATTCTCTCACTGCGGTGATATTTTGCGCCTTGTCCCGCCGGGCCGCCAACCAGAGGCCGCTGTTCTTCATTGCGTAGCCAAAGACAAGACCCAACATCAGCGATGGCACGACAAGTTTCCAGTCGCCCTGCCCGGCAAACGTCGCACATGCACCAATAAAGGTTCCGGGCACAAACGAAAGCAGCAGATGTTTCGCCTGGATACACATTAAAAAGGCCACGATCCCCGTCATGACATAACCCAGAATCTCAATATGCGGAGCCAATGCGCTTCCTTTCATAATGATGACCGCCCAAACGACGCCACTCATCATCGTACACGCAGAGATAAACAGCCCTTTGACCCCGCCTTGCGGGCAGGCAAAGTACGCCGTGCAGCCCAAAAATCCCGCCCAGCCCAATAGCCCAAGCGAAACGGCCACCCATCCCCAAAGTCCGGAGAGAATGCCCGTTGTGAGTGCAATACAAAGTAATATGTTCATAGCGCGCATCTTAGCAGATACGCACTACATAAATGAGATCAGAAGCACGTTATGTGCAAGTTGAAATGTATCGTTGCATTAATTGTGTGACATGAGTCACTATTCATTCTCTTCCTGTAAATCATCCCACATTGCTGCAATCGCATCGCGAGTGAGAGACGCCATTGTTTTCCAGAACGGTGAGGTCGCGTGTGCTTCAACTTTGCCGAGGAACGTGCCACACCAGGGCAGCAAATACTCATCAAATAACGTTTCGATAGCTTCACTCTCACCTTCTCCAGCCTGATCTTCAATCCAGGAGGCGGCTAACAGCAGCGTACCAATATGATCGGCGGGGGCATCCGAAAGCGGCATTCCACGTTCAGAGAGAAAAGCCCGCACCTCTGCTTCTGTCGCCCCTTCCTGCCAGGCCGAACGGTAGGGCGCGACACGGCAATCCTCTCCCACGAATAACGCGTTGTAATCGGTCGAAATCTGCTGCATATCGCAGCTCTTTTGTAGACGCTCCAGCAGCTCATCCTGTTCCAGTGGCCAGTTTTGCGCCAGCTTACCTTCACGAATCAACGTAAACAGGGGAACCAATAACGGATCCTGCGGCTGACGGTAATACAACGTGCCCAGGATGCGGCAAAGGATGGAAAACTCATTCATTTTTTTAGTCCATTACACAATTAAAGTTCAGCAAATTCAGTAATCGGAGCCATGCCGCGAGACTCCAGGAAATCCAGCATACGACGCGGAGTAACGTTGAGGATACGCGCTTCCGGGAACCCAACGTCATTGAGCACTTTCAGGCATTCACTAAAATCGCCCAATGTGAACGCTGTATGAGAATCCGAACCGAGCGCCACCCACCCCCCGGCATCACGCACCGCAGCAGCCACTTCACGACAGTTTGCTTCACTGCCTTTACGCGAATGAACAAACGAGGAGTTATTGATCTCCAGCGCAACATCATGTTTTGCTGCAGCCTGCGCAACCGCCTGAATATCGATGGGATATTTTGGATTTCCCGGATGACTAATAATGTGCACAGTTCCGCTGGCAATAGTGGCAATCATCGCCTTCGTGTTGGTCTCTTTATCCTGCGGTGCAAAAACAGGTTCATGAAATCCTGCAATAATCAGGTCAAGCGAGGTCAGCATCGGGCCAGTGCAGTCGATTTCGCCGTCCGTATTTTTAATATTGGCTTCGATGCCACGCAGTATCCCAACCCCATCGACAAGACGTGGCCAGATACGCATATTCACAAAGTGCCAGTAGTGCGGCGCATCTGCCATATCAGGACCGTGATCGGTGATTGCAAACAGCTTGATGCCTTTGAGCTTTGCTTGCGCGATGTAATCATGAAGGGTGCTATACGCGTGGGTACTGGCGACGGTGTGCATATGCAGGTCAACGGGATACATCTCTCTCTCCTCTGCGGTTTTTCCAAAGGATAGCAGTTATCAGTGGCGAATATTAGCAAAAACCCGGCATACGCCGGGTTTCTCTTAGTAACCGCGCTGTCTGTCGACGTGCCCTGTGACAGCATTACCTTGCTCCATCTCACTGATGGTATGCGCAATATAAGCAACCGCTTCTGCCGGACGTGTTACAGCCGCAATATGTGGCGTCATTGCCACACGCGGATGAGTCCACAGAGGGCTTTCCTTAGGCAGTGGCTCACGGCCATAGACATCCAGCATGGCCCCTTTGAGCTTGCCGTTATCCAGCGCACTTAGCAGATCGGGTTCCACCACATGAACACCGCGTGCGAGGTTCATCAAATAGCTCTGATCGGCCAGTTGGTTCAGGAGTGCACCATTAATGATCCCGACGGTTTCCGCTGTATTGGGCAAAAGATTAATCAGCACACGCGTGCCGTTCAGGAACGCAGGCAGTTCCTCTGTTCCGGCAAAGCTTTGCACGCCAGGATAGGCTTTGCGGCTGCGGCTCCAGCACCGTAACGGGAATCCCCATGGAGCCAGCGCCTGAGCCACTTTTGACCCCAGAACGCCAGCCCCCAGAATACCGATGGTGAAATCTTCACGATGGTAATCTGGCAATGGCTCCCAGTGTGATTGCTGTTTTAATGCCTGATAATCATCGAAACGACGGAACCAGTGCAGCACCTGGCTGACCGCATATTCCTGCATTTGTTGGCCCATGCCGGTATCTTCCAGGCGGAAAAGCGGAATACGCTCAGGCAACATTTCAGGATGAGCCTTGAGCTTACTCAGAATGGAGTCAACGCCCGCCCCCAGCGCAAAAACGGCCTTCAGCTCCCGGCCTTGTAGCATGTCAACCGGAGGATGCCAGACCAGCGCGTAATCCGCATGTTCGTTATCCCCCTGCTTCCACTCGCGAACACGTGCGCCAGGCAACGCCGTCGAAAGTGCCTTAATCCAGTAAGCCGTATCAAAAGTGGGGTGATAAAAGATAATATCCATAGTCATTCCTGCCTTTCATTGCGCTGTTTTATTTTCATTTTCAACTGGATTGCCAGCATAACAAATTTATCTTCAGCCCGCGTTGTTGATAAAAAAACCGCTTTCAGCACATTAAAAAAACATCTTGTTTGAAGTTTGTTTAAACGCGCTAATTAACTGAAAAAGTTGATTGACGGGAGTTCGGGTTTTCCTTACATTAGCGCCCGTCCCGGCAACAACGGGATGACAATATGGTGAGGTGTCCGAGTGGCTGAAGGAGCACGCCTGGAAAGTGTGTATACGGCAACGTATCGGGGGTTCGAATCCCCCCCTCACCGCCATATTCCGAGCGCATGTTATTAATTAACATGCGCTTTTTCTTTTGTACGTCTTTTCGGTATGCCATCCAGTATGCCATTGCCGTCTGGCTTGCGCTGGCTCACTTGCGAAGGCATCGGACAGGGCACTCCCCTTTCATTTCGCTGCCAGTGCTCCCGGGTAGTGCCGGGCGATGATGTCATTCAGTTTATCGACCAACTCTGGTCGCTTAAAGGTTATATGGGCTGTTCCCTTTTGAAAGTATTTGATTGCAAACATTTCATCCTCGTACCGATTGCTGTGCCTGTCATCATGGATGTGATCACCTAACCGACGGGTAACGTCAGCGCGGTTGTCAGGTACGGGCTTCCCATCCAGAAGAATCAGCATGCGCTCCAGGTCTGCTAAACGATCGCGCTGCCAGCCCCAGCTGAGCCCAAATCCCCACCGGTCACATTTGACCAGCCCACTGACGATGATTTTCCTTCCAAATTTGCAAGGGCTGTTCGTCTTAAAATCCCAGCTAAGTCCTTTGAAGACGTTAATTACACCCCGTTCAAATACCTCGCCCTTATTCAGATGCAGTTGCTCGAATGTGTTGAGAATATTTTCTTCGCTTACGGCCGGAATATCCCCCTTTTCCAGGCTATTGTGCCACTCATCACGGGCCTGAGCATCCATCAGGCTCAGCATGTCGGAGCGCTTCATTAAATCCCGCCAGATGCCGCGATCGAGATTGCAGGTGATGGCTTTCATCGCCGCTTCTCTTTTTTCCATCAACCAGCAGCCGCAACGGAAATCTTGTTTCATAGCCCAGTCCAGAGCTGTTTTTCCGCCGATACTACGGGTCAGCGTCGAAATATCGTCAAGCTGCTGTATCAGCGTCTCAATCTGTGCAATCGCGGCATTACGTCCGGTGACTATACGCTCAATGCTGGTGGAGCAAATCACGTCGGTGTGACCGATTAAAACCTCGGGGTCGGTGAGAGTCAGTTCTGACATCATTTCTTTCCTTATATAAAGCAAAGCGCCAGTCGGTGAGGACTGGCGCTTATGCGCGTGCGTTGAGTATGGTTCGGTGGCTAATTTGTTCTGGCCTGTTGCAGAAGCTGCAGATGGCGGAGATCGCGAACGTTCTGTAATGCCTGTTCAATCTAGGGCAACAGGGCTGCTGAGTCGGTGTTGTCTTCGTCGTTATCGAAGATAATCTCGCTTCAGAATGTTGAGAGCGGCTTCAGTGGTTAATTCTGGCATTAGAAAGCCTTGAGGTGATTGATGTTGAGTTACCAGTCAAAGGTGGTAAAACCCGGCAGCACTTCGCCAAAGGCATCCAGATGAATGATGCCAGCGGCGTAGCGACGGATAAGCGTCACCACTAACCGGCGGCAGGCTTTCGACAGACCGAGGCGTTTGAGGCGTAAAACCGGAAATGACCATGCGCCCAGGTAGAGCAGATAACCCGAGCCGGTATAGCTAATCCATTCCGACTCGCCAAAGTCTTCATGCTGGTGTGAATGGGTAAACAGCAGAGCATTGTCTTCAGCCGTGATATGCGCGGTGCTGCACTGAATGCCGTTAACGCGGGCGAGGGGCGGCAGCGGATCTTCAACAATCAGCTTGCCGGGGGCGTCAGCAACGCGAAGCGAATAACCGTTGTCACAGACTACATTGATCAGGTCAGCCAGTTCAATACCGTCAATATCTACAGCGTTCCGGCCCATATTGAGGGCCAGAACGTTGATGCTATCGGCTTCTGCCGTCAGGGATAACTTCATTGCTGCACCTCGCGATATTTACCGGTGGTGATGTCGGTAACGGCTTTATACCCGCTGCGGATCATCAGCCCGGTAGCCTTACGGGCGAGAAGAACATCGATGCTCCTGATAAGCGGTGACTGTGTTTCTGCGTTAAAACCGCGACGGTCCGTACGAACCAGGTCGTATTTCTCCACCATAAAGTTCACGGCGTCGCACAGTGAGAGCCCGGCGTTGATATGCTCCTGGATCACGCCATCGTTGCCAAACGGCGTGTCGTTCAGCGTCAGACCGTAGTGGCGGTCCAGCAGGCGGCTCAGGAGGCGCTGCCAGATCTCCACGGGTGACGGACGCGGATAAGCCTCCCGCGTTGAGGATAGTGATTGGGTTTGCATTGGGTTTACTCCATTAATAAGGCCGCGCCAGCCGTTACGACAACGGTTACTGCCGCTGGTGGTATCGCCTGTACCAGACGATGGTGTGATGGCGGGGAATTAGCTTCTGGCTGACGACTGTCCGCTGATGATGAGGATGTTGTTGCTGCCTTCCAGACCCATCGCGTTTTGGGCATTCCGGATATCTGCTGGTGTGAGCAGTGGTGAGACGGGCTGGAGTGATTTTCCCCGATTATCAGTGCGCTCCAGGTCGCAGTCTTCAGCCACCTCGTTCAGGGCATCAACCAGAGCATCACCGGCATCAATGCATTCCTGAATGGCATCGTCATCGCCAAACGGCGTGTCGTTGAGGGTAAGGCCGTAGTGACGATCCAGCAGATATGTCAGGAGGCGCTGCCACACGTAAATCGGTGATTTATGGGTTAACCGCTCAATCTCTGCGGCCCGTTTTGCGGAGACAGGATAAATTCTCATCGTTGGGTTCTCTTTGTGGGTTGGTGGTGCTACGGTAAGGTTTATGCGGCTGTTGCAGGCGTTGGGTAAATCGCAATATAGACATAGCCGCAACTACCCAGGGTGTCGGCATCGCATGTCAACCCTTTTGCATATAACGTGACGCCGTGCTGGTGACAGGGATTGAGTTCACCGGAAATAAGCATTAGTTCAAGCTGCTTAAGCAGTACCGGAAACGCCTGATCGAGATGGCGTAAATCCGCGTCGCTAAATGTCCCGGTGATACTGCTACGGTCAGCCAGATAGTGCAGGCGGTTGCCCTCCTGCACCAGCCGTGCACCAAAGCACGGTGTGACGGTGTGGTTAAGTCCCCACCATGGCTCAGCGATATTGTGGCTGATGGAGGGTATTTTATTCGGCACTTTCGCACTCCTTAAATTAATGTTAATTGAGCGTGACGCTGCGTAATACGACATACGGACCATGGCGGTCCTGACGGCGTTCAGCGAAAACCGCGAGCACGCCGCTGATATCCTGTACTTCCCGACCGGCATAGTGGCAGATACTGCCGGACCACTTATATTTGCCGGTACAGAAGCGAAACAGCCGGGACTGCGGATGCTGGCGGTATATCGTCATCGCCTGACGCTTACTGATGATTTTCATAGGGTTAATCTCCTGTTGTGCTACATCCAGCCTCTATCTGCAAATGAGATAATATCCATGCCGCCAACCACCAGATGGTCCAGCAGGCGGATATCAACCAGTTCCAGTGCCTGTTTCAGGCGTTCTGTAATCTGCCTGTCGGCTTTACTGGGTTCGGCCTCCCCTGACGGGTGGTTATGCGCCAGAACGGCAGCAGCGGCATTATTTTTCAGACCGGATTTAACGACCTCACGCGGATGTACGGTGATACTGTTGATAGTTCCCAGAAATAGCGTGTCGAGGGTTATCAGGCGATGCTGGTTGTCGAGCCACAGGACGGTGAAGGCTTCACGCTCCAGTGTGGCAAGCTGCAGGCGCAGCCAGTCGCGGACGGCATGGCTGGAGGTAAATGATGCGCCGGGTTCGCGTAACTGACGCTCCAGCAGGGATAAAGCTTTCCGGATGGTCTGCTGTGCGATGGGGGTCATTCCCCCTGTGTCCGGGGGATATGTGGTGGTATTCATTTGCTTTTCCTGTTCGTTGATGTCTCCGGGTGAGATGCGTTGTACAGTTTCCCGACAACGGAGAATTCGTCGTGCATGGATTCGAACCATGACCAGATATGAAATACAGGGGTTCCCGTCGGAAAATGCAGGAAGGGTTCGTCGGTCACAACTTCTCCGTCCTCATCCCTGACCGTTGTTTTCCCCAGGCTATCCCACAGGGTATTCAGTTGAGACAGTTCGTACCGCATGGCGGGACGATCAGTCGATGATGTGCATAATGGCGCTGCATTCAGCATGCATGAGCGCGTAGTCCCGCAGATGGTAATAGTGCTCCGTCATGGCATCGCATTCGGTACGCATAGCGTGATGGCTGTATGTCATCAGACAAACCGCAATCCCGGCGGCTTCGCTGCTGAGTTCTGCGCCGTTGCCATTCATGCTGTTAAACAGCGTCCATTTCTCATCGTTGTTTCCGTTGGTTTCGGGTGCCATAAATGCGCCACTGTTGCTGAGTGAATAAAAGCGCCAGATACCTCCGCTGTAATCGGCACATAACCGGTCCATCCAGGCGAATATGCGGGGTTCAAGGGTTATCCACTGCGGTATGCTGCCAAAGTGTTGCGGCCAGAATCTGATACGCTGCTCGTCCTGTACAAGGGTGGCGGTCAGCGCTGGCGAAGAACCGGCAGGTTGTGGCGGTAACGGGAGGGTATCGTTAAGGTTAATAATGTCGGTCATGTTAGTTTTTCCTTATTTATTTATAGGGTTGGGGATGTTGGTTCAGCCGGAGTGAAGGGCAGGACTGCGCATAGCCGTCCGTATCACAGCATGAAGGCCAGTGTCCGTCGGGAATGCTCAAGCGGCAGAGGCTGAGTTCACCGGGACGATAAAGAAGGTGTGAGCACCAGGCGCACAGGTCGTCATCGGAGATGGAGCGGCTGCATGGATTGTCCTCCAGGGCCGTCGGATAAATGGTGGCCTGGTGGGCGTTATCAGGCAGAGGTAGCATCAGCTCAGCGCCTGCTGCAGTTCTTCTGCCATCACCCAGAGAGCCCGGTTGAGCTTAACGTCGCCGTCTATGCCTTTAACCGCCCGGGTATGGCTGCGTTTGCCTTTGGCGGTACGACCTGGCAGACCACCTTTCAGCAGATTCTCCTGGCAACGATTGAAAACTGACCACAGGTCGTTCTGACGGTCTTCATAGCGGCGGGGCGTCAGTATCTGGGATGCTGTCACCGGTTGGTGCTCATCACCGAAGCGGTACGTCAGCGCGGCTTTTGCAAAAGCCTGTTGTGCCGGTGGCTGTAACAAAAGCGATTCCATCGCATCGCGCTTCTCTTCCACCCGGTCAAATGTGAGGGGGTGATTATTTCTGCACAGCCAGAATCGACGGGAAAAATATCGGAAAGCCTTGCGTGGCGCGGCGTTGAGAGTAATTAATGGATTCTGCACTACCATTAACAAAATGAGAAAAAATGATATTTTTTGTATTCAATTTTGCACTGGAATGAGCAGGAAGCGATCGCTTTTAAAAACATTTTAAGCGCTCCTGAGGTTATTAAAATAAAATGATCAATATCATGCACTTGCAGACTTAAAAGAACGTAACGAGATTTACACTGTGCATTTAATATCTTCTTAAAAAGGTTCCCTTTGCCGTCATCAGAAAAGGAAATATTGCGCCGTAAGTTCCTTCCTGTTCCTTTTTCTGTAACCCATTGAAAATGATCTTGTTTATTACTGATTGCAATTAACAGAATAAAAAAAGAAAAGAAAATCCAACTCAGTTTTTTTGGTCACAATCGCCCTCTATAGCATGATTGATAACCACATCCATGTTGTGTGGATGAAGATGAACGGAAAGCAACTGGCGCATCTATTTCATCCGTATTTGTAACTTACTGTAATTTAATGATTTTAATTCGCAGGATATAACATGCATCCATGTTAAGTATGGATGTCAGTAACATCCGTGTTGTCATTATCCTTTTCAGGTTGATATTGTATTTCATGCAAATCTACTGCGACTGTTTTCGAGTCTTTCAGGTTGGCATCAAGACCTTTAGGGCTCAGTGAACTGACTGCATATGACTCCAATGCAAACTCATTAAAACCTGAAAACGGAATTATTAACTCGTTTTCAGGTTTTCAACATATCGGAAGATGGATCACCAGCAGGAATGGGCGGTACGTCTCAGCACAAAAATGGAGCCTCAGACGCCTGATAAGGTATGCAAGATGATAACGCCTTGCTTTTGCTTATCGTAAACTGTCGCGGCTGTATTACTATCAATGCGAGCAATACAGCCGGGATTAATTGGATTAATCTTTCGTGATTTTACGGCGTTTTTCTTTTCTTAATTTTTGTTCACATGCATCTAAAACCCATGCCGAGAAATTAGCATTTAGATTTCCTAATTTCTCCTGTTCAACACAAGTTTCTATCTCTTCAATAATTTTGTGTGGGAAGCGAATCCCCTTCGTTGCTGATTTGTTATTTATCGCTCGCGTAGCCATATGCTAACCCCCTAAAAAGTGTTACGACACCATACCTTAGAAAATGGAAAAGAAAAAGAGTTGACGTGCCCTAACACCATGCACTATGGTGTACTAACACCTTGTGTGTTTTGAGGTTAAAAAATAGCGACGCCTCGGGGTGCTTGGACTCACTACCGAGGCGTCTAACCACAACGTAACTAGGGGTTACATCATGGTTAAAACTAATCATACAGAAATCCAGGCAAAATTTACATGGTGCTTTCACACTCTGAGCGCCAGTGCTGGTAAAAGAATCCGTATTGTTGCAGCAACAGAACAGGCAGCGCGTGAGCTTGTTCCTCAGGGTATGGTGGCAATCTTCATGGCTCGTCTTCCTGCTATGGAGGGCGCACTATGAACAATTCTTCAATTCAGAATCTTCTGCAACAGGCTATTGGCGCTGGCAGCGAAAAAAACGATTTGCTTCTCATCAAATCTGATGCCGATGGAATCAGGTCGGCTTTGCTTGGTGGTATCTCATTTCTGGGGCAGGAGCTTGATGAAAGCGGCGCTCAGTCAAAAACAGGCAGAAGTTATGGCCCTTCTGATTTGGCCGACCTTGGCAGATTTCTGAGCAGTTCGGTGAGGTTAATTCAGATGATGGATGCGGTGATTGATGACTGTGACGATTTTAAAAGAGAAGGTAACTGAAAATGTTCAGTTAAAAGCATCACTGCCACTGTGAGATGCTTCAAGGGTAGTTAGATGTGGTGCTTAAGAAAACGGGTGTTCAAAGGCTATCAGGCTTAAAGTCTGATAGCCTTTTTTCATTTATTGCTTGGCACTGAATCCCTTCATTTAGTTCCCGAGATTTCAATATGAAAAACTTCAGTTGCTTTCCTACCCACATTTACACTCAACAAGGGATTCAAAATGATAGTCAATCAAAAAGTACTCAATAATATTTTCCTGAATGTTAAAGCCGTGTTTAATCAGCGGACTGAAAAAACAAAACCGCTTTACCCTCAGATTTCAACAAAAGTGCCATCCACAACAAAAACCAACGTCTATCCGTTCCTTGGTTCATTCCCTAGTTTACGTGAGTGGGTTGGTGAGCGGGTGATTAAAAGCCTGGCTGCGCATAATTTTTCTATTTCAAACCGAAAATTCGAATCAACTATCAGTATCTCACGTGAAGATATTGAAGATGATAATATCGGTATGGTTTCAAGTATGGTTTCCGACATGGCGGATGCTGCAGCCCATCATCCAGATGAATTGCTATTTGAGTTAATCAAGCAGGGATTCAACCAGAAATGTTATGACGGACAGCCATTTTTCTCCGCAACCCATGTTGTAAATATTGGCGGTGATGAAACTACCGTTTCAAACGTACAGGTTCCCGCAACTGAAGCGGATGAAAAGCCATTGTGGTTATTACTGGATACCACTCGTCCGATTAATCCCTTTATCTGGCAGGAGCGTATTCCTTACGAAATTCAGCAAATCACTGAAGGCAAAGAATCGCTTTCCTTTATGACCGACGAATATTTTTACGGTGTTCGTGGTCGTGGAAATATGGGATATGGATTCTGGCAGATGGCTTTTGCAAGCAAGAAAGATTTAACCACCGAGAACTTCAATGATTTGTATGATCGCATGTGTTCTCAAAAAAATGATGCAGGCCGACCATTACGAATCAAACCAACCATTTTGTTGGTGGGAATGAAAAACCGTGAGGCTGCATTCAATATTGCCAAAGCTCAAACTCTCGACAACATGAAGCCCAATCCTAACTACGGTCTTGTTGAAGTCATTGTAACGCCATTCCTGGACTAATTACGTCTCAGAAACAATCGGCTAATAATTAAATATTAAGGCGCAGGCCGTTAATAGCTCTGCGCCTTTACTGGGGGATGTATGGAAAAGCATTCATTGCTATATGGTGTTCAGGTTGGTGATAAGGTTCACTTTGACTTTCAGGTTCGTATGCCTGTGGTCAGAGACACAATAGAAGCGCTTCGCCTTACGCATGACAGATTTGGCACAACGGAAGGCTCAGCGGCTTCAATGTTCTTCCGTGTTGCGGTAATGGCTCAGGTTATTACCGTGCTCGGCGATCTACCTGAAGATGAAATCTCAACTGATACTTTGCTGAACGGGCTTCATGATGAAGATTTTGACCTGGTTGATGCACAAATTGAATCCATTAAAAAAAAGCGGATGCTTTTGAACAGCAGCTCACCGGTTATCGAACCCTCGTCCTTGCCCTCGGACGATACGGAATCAGTGAGCAACAAATCCTCGGAATGAGTCGCGCTGAACTTGACGGCTATACAGATGCACTCACCCGGTTACATGGACATAAGTCCGGTAAGACAGCTACCCGAACCACACGTACTGTAAAATCCCAACGCCGAAAAAAAATCCCGAAGGGTTGATGGCAGATGAAAGATAAAGATGCCTTAAAAGTCCTGGGTCAGACGACGAGAGCTTTGCAAAGCTGTCTCAAGAAAATCAGAAAATGAATGTGGAATCAGGTTCGATGCCTTGCATAATGATTAAGCTTATTAAAACCGCCTCTAATCGTTTTTGCTGCGTACCCTGTAGGGTAGATCATTTTTAATCTTTAATTTTAATCTGGCGCGATTTAAAAGGGGTTTAAAAATGGTTATATGGGTAGTTAAACATGCAATAGATTTTTTATGCTACCTGCATTTCCCATGTACGCACATTTGTAAATCCCATTCGTCAAAAGAATGTTTGTAAAGGAGTCACCCCATGTCCCGCAATTTAGCTCTTACGTTAAACCTGATGGCCAAGGACAGTGGTTCGAAAGTACTCCGTTCCGCTATGCAGGAAGCCAACAAGCAAGTCCAGCAGCTTGAAAAGGCGCAGCAGAGGTCAAGCGAAACAGGTATCCGTGCATCAAAAACACTCACGGATGAATATCGCCGGGCTTCACAAGCCCGCTCAACGCTAGGAATTCGTTCAGAACGTCAAATTCAGCGTGAGATCCAGCAAACCACTGCTGCATACAATCGACTTACACGCACCGGGCTTTTGTCAGCAAATGAGCAGGCAAGGGCTTTTGATGCCATGCGACAAAGAGTTACCCAACTTAGGGGGGAGTTATCCCGCACCTCAGAAACAATGTCACGCATGAGTAAAGCTCGATTACTTGGCGGGAATCTCACAGCTGTTGCAGGTGGTGTGGCAGCTGCTGGGGCGGTAATCGCTCAGCCAGTTCGTGAGCAGATGAACTATAGCCAGCGTCTCGCAAATATAACTAACACGGCTTATAACCAGTTACCCGCAGATGAACGTATAGTCGCAAAAGAGCAATTGAGTGGTGCAATAAAAGGTGCAGTAAGAAAAGGTGGTGGAACAGCCGATACGGCTGCAAATGCGCTTGGCGTATTAATGTCAAAAGGCGGTGTTGATGATAAAACAGCTATGTCTGTTCTTGGTGATGTTATGTACACATCTACTGCCACCAACTCTAACCCAGAGGAAATTGCACAACTCGCGGTAACGGCACTTAATAACTTCAAAATAAAGAAAGAAGAACTGCCATTATTCTTTGACAAACTTACCCGCTCTGGTGAACTTGGGGGCTTTGAACTCTCAAACATGGCGAAAGAGCTACCAACCATAATGACTAACTATTCGAAGTTAGGTATGGGAGGGCTTAAAGATATTGACTTGCTTCTTGGCAATTTACAGGCTAACTCTGAAACATCAGGTAATAATGACACCGCAGCCAATAACCTTAATCAGCTTTTATTAAAGATAACCAGCGCAGACACCATTAACAACATGAAGAATAGAAAGTTTCGTGTTTCTGGTGGTAAGGAAATGTCCTACGCTGATTTTATTGTGTCCCAAAGAGCTAACGGTAAAAACACCTTCGAATCTTTTATTAACGCTATTGACTCCACTGTATCAAATGACAAGCGTTATAAGCGATACTCCTCTGACATTGAGCGTTATAAGGGGACAGATAAAGAGAAAGACCTTCGCGCGGCCAGGGATGTTCTGGTTTCAACAATTATCGCCTCCATAGTTCCTGATGCTCAGGCGCAAATGGCGCTAACCACGTCATTTCTGAAAAAAGATTATATTAATGACCAGATGGCAGGAACCAATAAGGCAAACGGAGCGGTTACGTCATCATTTCAGGTTATGGCGAGTGAGCCACTTTTTAAATTTAATCAACTGGCTAATGAAAAATTTTTTGCTGATGGTGATGTATTCATTAAATTTAATAAAAATCTTGGTGATGCTGCGCTTACCATAGCTGATTATGCAAAAGAATATCCGGCTTTGACAGTTGCTGTAGATGGTGCAACTGAGGGAATAAAGGCCATGACTGCTGCTGCGTATGTATTTGCTGGAATCAGGTTATTACAGGGCGGGGTTGGCTTGCCACCAGGTACGGAAGGTGCAGCGGGAACGGGGGGTAAACTTGCAAGGGCATTGTCAATAACAACACCTGCGATTGCGATTACTGCCGGGTCAGTCGCTTTAGGTGCAATCAGGGATAAAATGCGTGATGACTTTGATAAAAAAACGATGCCGGAGAAGATTGAATCTATTAAAAATGATACTTCCGGTTATAGTTTTGTCGATATTGCGTGGGCGGTATTGAAAAGCAGATTTGGTGATGAAAAACGCCAGTCATCAATCAATGCTCCCCGTCAGCCGGATGGAGGCATTGACATAGCACCGGGGCTGGATCATGATGGCGTAAATTTTGGATTACCTTCTTATTTGCAACACAATAATAAGTTTGGTTTTACAAACGATTATCAGGCAGAAAGTAAACAGCCACTTATTGTAAAAAACCAAATAATCCTTGATGAAAAAGTCCTTGCAGAAGCAGTAAACAACTTTAATGGTGAGCAAGCTAACAGGGGCTCTGGAACTCCAAATTTCTAAGGTGATTACTATGACAGACATCCTTGATGAGCAGATAAAAAAAGCTGAGTTTCTGAATCGGGTTGCGGATATTACAGCTAAAATTGGTTCAGCTGTGGATGACCTGATAATGTTAACTGATTGCAACACTAAATACTTTAATGATGGTGATGCAGTTGCTATTCGTAATGCTATTGATGGTATTACAAATGCCACATCACTTGTTTTGATTGATGCTATCAGCGTGGTTGCTCCAGAGGAACTTGATAATATCAAGCCCAGATGTTCTTTCCCCAAAACACGGCATGAAAATGTAGTTGATAAAGCCCTTGAACCGGAGATTCTAAGTCACCTTCCAGAAGCGGCGGCTGATATTGTTGAATTAATTGGTATTAGCCAGGCTATGAGGCTATTTAAATCTTTTGGCGGAACCACTTTCCCGATAGGAAAAGGTGTCAGATTCCTTGGTGGGGCACGTGCAAACGCATTACGCACGATACTTACAGAGGATGAAATCAGACTACTGCAAAAACATTTTTCAGGTGAGGTGTTGTATTTACCACGATGTGATCGCCTGTTGCGCGATGTAAGAAATCGCCAGTTTCTTAATGAATTCTCAGAAATGCGAGAGGCGGGAGCAACCTCCGTTGCTTGCATGTCAGTTCTTCCCCTGAAGTACGGGTTCACAGACCGCTACGGTTGGCAATTACTCAAAAATGAAAAGGAATCTCAATCAGCAAAGAGTTCTAAAATTCGCTAATGCGATTAATTTTGCACTGTGTAATATCACCCCTCCCTCTCCACTTGGGGCAGTGCAAAATAAAATGCGTATCGGTGCAAAAAAAATCGCCTCCCTACACAAAGATGCCCAGTACTTCGTAAGCCCCTTCAATGACTTTTTCCACAACGTTCCCCCGGTGCGGCACTCTGATTTCGCCAAATGACTGTCCGCAGACGAGCGAATTCGTACATACGCTTCGGAATATTCCCGGAAGTAACTGAAAACTGGACTCACCACCATGAGAATTCAGGATGATGATTTCCGGCACCTGCTGATCGTTTATCTGACCGGCGCGACGCAGGCGGAGCATATGCTTTGTGTGCTCCCGGCGGTCCGGATCACGCACGCGTGACTGGCAGGCAAAGAACGGCTGGAACCCTTCGCGCTGCAGGTTTTCCAGCAGAGTAATGGTGGGAATAAACGTGTACTTTACACTCCGTGAAGCATGTTTATCTTCACCGAATACACTGGGGACATGATGCATCAGTTCTTCGCGGGTTAAGGGACGATCCCGGCGTATCTGGTTTATCCGCCCGAAACGGCTTGCTAAGCGCATAGTGAGTACCTCTGTAGTTGATTAAACGGCATAAACAAAAAAGCCATGCTCCGGTGGGAACATGGCCTGTTGGTGTGATTGCTGGTGGGGGGAACTACGGTAAGTCAGTGTCGGGGTATGCCGTGGCTGAGCAGATAGCGGTTCAGCCAGTATCCGGCATCGGCTTCAAAATTCCATGCCCGCCAGATCAACTGCCCCTCGCTGTCGCGAATGACCAGCCGAAACTGGTTCCCATGGTCGTCTTCGAGGGTTAGGTTAGTGTACTGCGTGGCGACGGCTGTCGCCTGCTCACGGGTGAACGAACCGGGTGGTAACGGCGTATTGTCAGTGTCCTTCATGATGAGTTCCTCTGATACCTGACACAAAAACCCGGGGTCTCTGGCTAAAGCAGTGATTAACTTACTGCGGGGGTTGCGCTGTCGTTGCTGTCGTGATGGGAGCCTGTGGCGCTGCAGGCGCGGCGGTTGCGCCATGAATCTGGTGCTTCGTCAGTGCCTGCTGCATGTCGTTGATACAGTACGTGATGTAGAAAACGTTAAAGATAACGGTATAGAAGGCATTCATCTTCAGGTCGAAGCGGAAGGTGTTCAGCGCATATTGGCGCAGGGCGTCTCTGGCCTTAAAGGCCCAGACCACATACATTACCGCACAAGCGAGCGACAGAATACCGCTTAACGCCAGCAATGTATCGCTGGTCGGGTCATAGCCGTAAACGTCAGACGACACCATGCTGGCTAACTGGCGACTGATGCCAAAGCAGACGGCGAGCCAGATGATGAACAGATGACCGCTGACCGGGTAGCCGGTGGTGTCACTGATGGTATCCTGCTTTTTATACAGCCAGAGCAGCGGCCAGACGCCACAGGTGACGAGAGTCAGTAAAACAAAATGCAGGGTGCGGGTGTTCAGCCGCTGGCTGAGAGTGGTGATATCCGTCATCGGGAGATTCCTTGTTTGTACAAGTATGCGGGTGAAAATGAGAATATGTGGGGTGGTATTGCCCTGGAGTGCATTACGGCACGTCAAACTTCGCCACGCAGCCGTTATCGCCGAACGCAGGTATGACTCCGGCAGCGCCCTTAAGCGTGAAGACCGCCGGTTTGACGCCGCTGCCTGAGACGATCACGCGCTTACCGGTTCGCAGCTTGTTCCACGCCCACATCAGGTTACTTTCGCCGACATGGGATTCGCTTTCACTGATATTGGCTTCTTCATCGTTATCGATTTTCATGGTCAGGTGCTGACCGCTGTCCATGCTGACCTGATGGCCGTTCGCATCGGTAAAGATGATGGTGGCAGCCTGTGAGCCAGAACTGTCGCAGGCGAGGTACAACTGTGACTGTCCTTTGCCGAGGATGGTGTATTCCGCCGTACCCTGTGCGAAGCCGCTGGCCCAGGTATCGTGATTACCAAACGCCAGCGCCTGGCCGGAGAAGCAAAGCGCGAGGGTAAGAGGCACAATCGATTTAAATAACATAATATTTTTCCTTTAATAAACAATACGAAATATGTGGAGCTGAGGTGAAATACGGGTTATTCACTGACAGTGAAGGTGCCCTTGTCCGTAAACACCCTGGCTTCCACGAAACGGCAGTTGATACCCTTCTGCTGGAGAGGATTACCAAAATGCCAGGTCAGCCCGTCGGCAAACTGCATGGTGGTGGGCGTAAACGTGCCTTTTTTAGGTATCCATCCGTCAACGGTAATGCCCTGGTAGGTGATGCTTCCCTTTGTCAGCAACAGACACCGGCCCCGGTTAACGTCAATGTTCTTAATCTGAACGCTGTCTGTTTTAGCGGTTACTGTGACCAGCAGCTCAAAGCCACTGGGCTGAACATCGACCTTAATGATGTCATTTTCAGCGGCTACGGATGTCGCAGACAGGGTTGCCAGCAGCGCCATGGCTGCGACGGTATAAAATATGTTCATGAGTCTCCTTACGGTGTGGCGAAGCCTGCGATACATCGCATTGATTTATAATGAATAAAAACGTAATAACACGGGCCCCCGCGAATTATGTAACTGCCGGGGTTATCAGGTACAGCTATTAATATCGATCGGGTCGATCGACAAAATCGATCGTCATTGAACAAAAACACTTGTCGATACACGTTTTCAGGCTTATCGACAGTGAAGAAGTTAACTGAAGAAAAATCCCCACAGGGATCGCGCTGCACGGGCGACGGTGTGGGTGACGGCATGCAGCGCCAAACGGGCTACCTGCGGCAGCGGGGCCAGGTCAATGACTTTATCAATCACCTCCACCACGGCATCGCCAAAGCTGCCGCTGGCGGTACTGATAACGGTATCAGTGCGATACCCGGTCTGCAGGTGGGGAACCAGTGGACTGCGGGCCTGCTTTGGGAGGCGTGTAATCATGGCCTCCACCAGGCGCGACAGTCGGTAACGCCCCCGGACAGAGACCGGCAGAATATCTATTTCTGCTATCTGCAACTGACGTGCCACGGCCTGCTGTTTCTGCGCAATACGTTCTGCCTGTAACGCCGAGGGCTGAGCCGATAGCCAGCGCCACTGCTCGGCGGGTTCGGTTTTGTCCACCTGGTTAAGTATCCACAGCACTGGCGGCAGCGGTCCACTGAACTGCGCGAAGACGTCCTGATAAAACTGCTCTTCCACTGCAAATGCACGGTCATCGGCCTTGAGTACCCACAGCACCATATCGAGCTGTGGCATATGCTCCTGGTACAGCTCACGGTATTCTCCATCGCGGGTAATACTCTCGCCAACACCGGGCAAATCGACCAGCGTCAGGTAATGTCTGCCAAAACGCAGCCGGACACGCTGTGGCTGGCGAGTACAGGCATCAACGGCGTTAACAGCACAGATGTCGCTGCGAAATAGAGCGTTACACAGCGAGGATTTACCGACGCCGGTTTTCCCCATAATACCAATCACAGGTTCATACGTGACCAGCTGGTTAAGCTCCTGCAGCAAATGCTGGCGTAGTGCATGTGGGTAACGCCGCAGATGGCGTCGAATAAGGGCGTAGCCTGAGGGATGTTTCATATCGGCCTCTGAATGAAAAAGGCCATCCGGAGGGGATGGCCTGTTAAATTGAAACGGGTGGGAATTCAGTAAGGTGATATATAACTGATAATTGTTTAAAAACCGCCCTGCCCTCATATTAACTGGCAGGATATTACCAGGTAGATGGCATTCATCTTTTTTGTTTTTCTGATAAAGAAAGCACCGACAAATGAAATTTCCGGAAACGGCTACTTCACTAATTTAGTCCAACGCTGTCGAATTGGACTAAACATCAGTTTTTTATATTGACTTGCGATTGTATTCTGCGATTAATTGTCAACTCCAGAAACAACATATTCAGCAGGTATCGTAATGAAAGACTTTCCATTTAATGCTTTCCCAGGACTATTGCGCGAAACTATTTTTGATATTGAGGATGTTACACAGGCACCACCTGAATTAATTGCATCCGCAGTTTTAAGTGCATTGTCCCTGGGATGCCAGAGCCTGATTAATGTAAAAATCAATGACACTATAGTCTCACCGGTGTCATTGTACTCATTCGTGATAGCAGAGTCTGGTGAGCGAAAAACGACAGTGGATAAACTGGTATTCAAGCCTTTTCATGAGCATGATCTACGTGTATTACTCCAGTATGAAGAGCTGCAAAAAGAACATGAGCGTAGCTCTAAAATATGGCACAAGAAAGAAAATGCACTCCTGAAATGTGTCGATAAAGCCACTATAAAAGGAAAATGTACAGATGAGTTTTCACGGCAGTTAAAGGCGTTATACGCTGAAAAACCAGAACCCCCAAAAGCCAGAAGATTTATTTATAATAACACTACACCGGAAGCCCTGCAGTTTGCAATGTACACTCACTCGCCGCAAACAGGGCTAATAACCGATGAAGGTGCTAATATACTTAACAGACAGACCATGGCTGACTTTGGTTTTATTAATCCAATGTGGGATGGAGGTGATTTTCAGGTTGAGCGTAAAACAACACCGAGTTTTACGCTCAGAAATGGACGTATTACATTGCTGGTCATGGTACAAAAAGCAATATTTGATGGCTATTTAAAACGTCAGGGTGAATCTGCGCGCGGAAGTGGTTTTTTTGCACGTTGCTTTGTCTTGTATATTGATGAGAATTTATCGACACAGGGCCAGCGCCTGATTCGTCGTCAATCCAGTCTTCAGTCAGGTGACCTGAAATATCTTAATTGCTTCTACAAGCGTATGAATGAACTGGTAGAAAAAAGTGTCTCTCAACATGGGACCGGGCATCAGACATGTTTATCCTTCGAACCTCCGGCTCAGGAGGCATGGGAGAGAATTTACAATAAAATAGAGCGTCGACTGGGGCCGGATGGAGACTATGAAAACCTGAAAGATTTTGCATCCAAAATTCTAAATAATACTGCACGCGTAGCCGCTCTATTGAGTTATGTTACAGAGGGTGAATGTGCGATAAAAAAAGAATATGTCGAAAATGCCTGGTTGCTGTGCGAATGGTATATGCAACAGGCGATAACACTCTTTGGCAATGAGGAGGACTATTATGAAGCACTGTTATTGTCGTGGCTGCGTCGGGAGTATTCACGCTCATGGAAAAATGTTGTCCGATATAATGATATCCGAAATGCCGGGCCTAATGTGTTACGTAAGGGTAAGTTACTGGACAGGGTGATTGACAGACTTGAAAAGGAAGAGGTGATAGATATTGATTACTCAAAGTATGGTGCCCGAAAGGTCTATAAAGGCCGTCATTTTGATAACAATCCATTTACAAAACATGCAGCATATCAGCACTACTGAGCCCCGGTAATTGCGATCAGTCGCAATTACCGGAGGGAGGAGCCTGTGGAAAATGACAAAAACGGGCAAAAACTAATATCAGAGTGAAATCATTAGCTTGCTTTCTATTGGTATGAGTTTTACCCAGATGGCAGTGCTTATTGTTATATTTTTACTGATGGCATTACTGTCGGTATAGTAATATAGGTTTATTCGTAATATATACCTATTACTGGTGTACATGTTGTTATTAATATATCTACTCTCTATCCAGATTGATTATTATTAACATACTAATATATTATACCCATACAGTCAGTTAATTATAACGTAATGCCTATTGATTATGTAACACCATACGGTTAATGATTACCGCCCGATAATGTTCATGTGCATCTCTGCATGTAACATTACCACGATAATTAATCGTATGGTTACTTACTCTTGCTTACCTCAATTAGTTATTGAGCAGATTATTTATCTCAGGTTTATATATGCCAAGTAATTCCTTGAATGCTGATTACCAGCAAGCATTTTACGATGTTATTTGTAATGCAGTAGACGAGTTTCCACGTACGTTAGCACTACGTGTTGATTTACGTTTTCCGGGAGATTATCAGTATGGTGATTCGAACAGAGCCATAACCCGTTTTATTGACTCACTGAAGGCTAAGTTGCTGGTGGATTGCCGACGTAAGAACAGACGCTGGAGGCGTAACTGGACTAATCGATTACGGTATGTATGGGTACGTGAAGTCGGTGAACGTAATCGTCGTAAACATTACCATGTATTACTGCTGCTGAATAAAGACTTCTACCATGGTGCCGGGAGTTATAATGCCGATGACAGTTTATATGCATTAATCCAGCAGGCATGGTGTAGTGCGTTAGGCCTGAGGTCGGCTCAATATTCGTCTTTAGCGAATATGGCTGAGAACGGGTGTTTTTATTTAAACGAAAATGCCCCTAATTATATGCAGCGGATTAACGAATTACTAAAGCGTATGGAGTATCTGTCTAAAAACCATACCAAATGTTATGACGACGGTTACCGGTCTATTGGAATGAGCCGAAGGTAACTTGTTGGCTAAGGTGGGCGTAGCCTGTTCTGTTGTTTCCCTGATGGCTGTGTATGGTGAGAGGCAGGCATATCCATAGAGAGTGTTTATTATGATGGTTCAATTGATTGAATCGCCACGGGTTTAACAGACACCTCAGAGTCATTTAAGATGACTTAAAGAGAGGTGCCCATGAGCGGTAAG
>NZ_WLVC01000048.1:0-32929 GCF_016859735.1 Lelliottia sp. RWM.1
TCATGATGTCCCTCTGGGATGCGCTCCGGATGAATATGATGATCTCATATCAGGAACTTGTTCGCACCTTCCCTAAATCGCGAATTGCGAACTCTCTTGCTTTAATTGTTTTTGGTGGAACCTGGAAAAAGCAGCGACTGTTTAAAGAAGTCGAAGGAGAAAAAGATATTGTCGGCTTATTAAAATGGGATAAGAAAGCTAAACGCTGATCTCGTTATCACCCCAACCGCATATGCAGCAACGGAAACAGATTCCCCTGCCCGTCCCGTTCAGAGCGTCCAACCTGCACAAACCCCATATACTGATAAAACGCGACACCCTGCGGATTCTGCTCGTTAACATCCACTTCATTCACGCCGAAATATTCGACCGCGTACTTCAGCAGTAATTTACCTACACCTTTCCCGCGACTCACGTCATCGACAAACAGCATTTCAATGCGGTTTTGATCTACGCCTAAAAAGCCGTGAATCACTCCCGTTTCATCCCGGGCAATCACCACCCTGAGATGGGGGAGATACGCGTTGAGCAATAACGGGCGCAGCGCCGCAATATCGCTTTCCTGTAAAAAGTGGTGAGTGGCGCGAACGGATGATTCCCAGATCGCGACAAGACGTTCAAATTGTGAAGAGACTGCAGTTTCGATTTTCATGAGGGGATGATGTTCGGGTCACGGATGAAAAGCAAGCGCCTGGCCTGCTGCTACAGCATTCTTCCTGCCAGTTAACCCCGGTTATACCGGGGCTTGTTTATGCGCTGAACATCAGAACTGATACGCCACACTGGCACGGAAACTCCGTCCGGGTTCGTAGTCTGCACCCAGTACGCCATAGCTGTTGCGCGACGTGTGGGACACATAGTTTTTATCAAAGATGTTGTATAACCCCAGGCTTACCGTCAGGCCATCCAGCGTACCGGATGCGGGCGCCCATTCCACCGCCAGATCGTTCACACCATAGCCAGGCTTTTTCGTTTTCTCATCTTTATAACGCGTGTATAACAGTGAGTTCCAGTGGAGGGACAGGTCATATTTCGGCAGCAAATACGTCAACCCTACAGTGTACTTATCGCCAGTATCGCGTCCCAGGATATCACCATATTTAGCCACCCCTTTGACCATCAATGGTGACGTATAATCAGTGCTGATATGAGAATAGCTGAAACGGGTAATAATATTATTTACCGCATAATTCACCGACGCTTCATAGCCATCGACAACCGCATTACCGGCATTAAAACGCTCTGTGAGTTCAGATACACCGGGAACAGCTGTCTGGACAATAAGATTATCGTAATGTGTGCGGAAATATTTACCGACAAGACTGAACGTGTCCTCTTGCACAATTAGGCCACGATGGTCGAAGAAAATGCCGACCTCTTTATTCTCACCGGTTTCCGGCTCAAGCTGGTTTTTCTGGTTAAACTTGCCGGAATTAACGCGGATCGATTCGGTGGTATCGGGAGCACGGAACAGTTCAGTGTAGTTAGCAAATAAGCCCAAGCCGGATTCAAAACGGTACTCAGCGCCAAAGGCTTTGGAGAATTCAGTGAATGTCTGGTCCTCATCGCCAAGCATATCTGCCCGATAATGATCGTAGCGAATCCCCGGTGTGAGCGTCAGCCCACCCAACTGTACGGCATTTTCCAGATACCCAGAGTTGCTGGTCCCCTTTTCGCCATCCCAGGATGCGGTTTTCCGCCCACTGGAATATTGGTAATCATCACGATGATTTTTGGTCTGAAACCATTCATAGCCCACGCGCAGCGTGTGACCAAAAGCTCCCGTCTGGAATTCAGAACGGTTGTCAACGTTAATGCCCCAGGTTTCCACACTCGTCACCCAGCCACCGTCCTGGTTATTCCAGCGCTTTTTAACACTGGCGTTCGCTTTGCCGGAACGGATGGCTGCGGCCATATTTTTATGCGGCTGGCTGCGATCGAGTTCATTTTTGGTGTGATAACCCGCCACGTTGAGGTCAACCCATCCGCTACCATCAACCGCTTCATAAGAGAGCGTTTGGGTTTCACGGGTAAAACGTTGCGGCGTGTAGTCCTGGAAATTAGCGGTGGTCGTCGGGCGATAGGAAAACTCAGCGCGGAACGGATATTCACCGTCCGATTTTACGCGCTCCGCCGAGACTTTTATTTTTTGGCCTTCAAAAAGATCAACACCGGCTTTCACTAAATAGCTTTTATCTTTGCCATCTGCGCCAATACGCGTGCCATCTCCGCTTTCGCCATAGTCGTAATCGCTGTGGCTTATATAGCCCAACAGGTCAACGCGATCGGCCACCCGGCCAAATAATGTCAGGGAGTTAGACCATTCGTCGTTATTGGTGTCGTAACCGGTTTTAACCCGTGCGCCGTAACGTTCACCTGGTCGCAGCAAATCAGACGCGTCAACGGTGGTAAATTTCACCGCACCGCCTAATGCCCCGGAACCATGGACCACAGAGTTAGCCCCCACAGAGACATCAACCTGCTTTAATAACGCTGGATCAATTAACAGATTACCGCCATGGTGAAAAACATCGCCCATCTGGCGCGCACCATCAATGGTAACGTTGATTCCCTTGTCGCTTACGCCGCGCATATAGATTTGCTGATTAAATCCATTCGTCCCGCCAACATCAACGCCAGGAATATCACGCAGAATATCTTTGATAAGTTCCGGCTGACGGGCGGCGATTTTATTCTCGTAAACATGGGTTTCTTTTGGCGTACTCTCCACCGATGCCACAACCTGAATAGTCTCAACGTCCTCGATGTTATTATCTGTTTCGGCAAAAACCGGCGCGCATAACAGTACGGCTGCGCCCACTAATAATTTATCACGTCCATATGATGTGGACATATTCGATCCCCTCACTCAACACAAATAAAAGTGAGAATCATTTTCATTATTAATTGCAGAAAGTTAATATTAATTACAAAACTTTACCGTTAATGTTAATTATATATTTCATGAATACATAGTTATATTTTATTTATTTTGTGGCATTTATTTGCGTGGGGAATATATAAAGAGAGGAAATACGCATGAGGCAGATCGTTATTTAAAACAATAATACGCTGTCGCTGTACTGACTGGCATCCCTTTCTCCGTGGGTATTTATTCTACAAATAGCAGGTGAATACCGATTAACGTTTATCTGACATTCGCCGGGAATATCCGGCGACACACTCCGCTGACAGAACCGCCCGCGCGTCAAATTCGCATTTCCATCACCGCATATACCCCATCCTTCGGCACAATCACCGTAACATTTTCCACCGGCACTCCGGCCGCGAGATGGATAGCCTGTAGCTGCTCTAATGAGCGGGGGAAAATATGCGACCAGCCGATACAACGCAGGGTGAAGTCGATTTGCGGACTGCTGGTCAGCATATTCGACACAATCACCGCCCCGCCGGGTTTCACCAGCCGCAGGGCACGCTGCAAAAAAATCACCGCATCTGCATCGTTGAAGTATTCAAAAATCCCCAGCGCATCCACCAGTTCAGCCTGATGTTCGCCCAGCTCCAGCAGAAGATCTTCACTGCGGATAAACGTCTGAATCAGGTCGCGCCTGAGCAGAGTCAGTTGTTCTCCGACATTCAATCCCTCCTGCGCGGCCATGGTTTCGGCCCAGCGCAGCGCAACGGGGTCATTATCCACCAGCGACAAATGCACGTTCTGCCCATCCAGTTTGGCGGTTCGCAACGCCTCCAGTACAGGAATAGCTGCGCCACTTGCCAGGCTTATCCAGTCACTTTCAATGTCGTTGTGGATGTACTTGTCCACCAGTGTCGCCAGAACCCGCGCGCGGGAGCGCACGCCGATGGCG
Organism: Lelliottia sp. RWM.1; assembly: GCF_016859735.1. Lineage (NCBI taxonomy): Bacteria > Pseudomonadati > Pseudomonadota > Gammaproteobacteria > Enterobacterales > Enterobacteriaceae > Lelliottia > Lelliottia sp. RWM.1. Next base: position 3,828 of record NZ_WLVC01000048.1, read on the forward strand.
TCGTTAGCATGGATAAACCACTGACGGCTTTCCTTGTCCATCGGCGTGCCTTCGGGGAGCTTATCTTCCAGTGGATTTTGCACCACAAAGATCGCCAGCGCCGTGGGAACCAGCCGGGCACGCCATGCGGCCAGCGCCGGGCGGGTACGGTATGCCTGTTCAGAATAAATATGCTGGGAAATCAGTACAGCCTGGCCGCCCTCTTCGTAATCCATAAGAGGAGGCAGCAGCGCGAGGTCCGCTTTCAGCGCCTTGTCTATCGCGTTGATCTCGCGGGTGACGTCGTCTTTCATCGGCCACTGATCGCTGACATCGGGAAATGAAGCACTGTAAATCGTCATCGTTGCCGGTGCGTTACCGCGAAAAGGCTGCCAGTTCATATCGTTGTCCCCCGTTCGGCCATTAACGGAAGTCTATCCAGACGCCGCAACATTACCCTACGAAGAAAGCACGAAATGTACTCCCGGTCTAATTAGTGGCTGGAGGTATTTGAACTGCTGTAGCATTTTCCATCCTGGAAGGTGACATCCGACATCAGCTAACCTCCGTCACTGCGCAAGTGCCGCAGCCAGCGCCTGCTGGAACTGCGGTACATGGTCACGATTCGCCGCCGCCACTTCATAAAATGCCAGCGGTGGCAGCCAGGCCATTCCCACATACAGCGCGCTGGCTTTCATTGGGCTTAATACTTCATCCATAGAGCTTTGGATCAGCCCGGCATGGGAATAGGTGTGCTCACTCGCCCCGGCTGACGTCACCACCCTTAACGCCTTCCCCTTCAGCGCATCGCCGCCTGCACCAAACGCCCAGCCGTACTGCCACACTTCATTGAGATAACCTTTTAGCATCGGCGTCAGGTTGAACCAGTGGGTAGGATAGATAAACACCACGCGGTCTACCCCTTCATAAGCCGCTTGTTCTTCCGCCACATCAATGGCACTCACCGCGTTGCCATACAGCGACTCCAGATTTCTGACGATGACGTTATCCGTACTTTCGGCGGTCTGCTGCAGTGCATTGATAATGCGAGACTGCGCGGCATACGGGTGGGAAACAATCGCTAATGTTCTCATGATCTTCTCCTGTTGTTAGTGTTGTTCTGGCGCAACGCCTTTCACCAGCCAGGCGTTAGTGCGGGCGGCAGCGTGGCGGTAGTGAATAATCTCTTGATACGACGGAGAGTCGTGCCACGCGTGGGCCTGCTCAACACTGTCAAATTGCAGCATCACCAGCATCCCCTGCGGGCCGCTACCCTCAACGGTGTTGCACTGCCCCCCCATCACCAGACGCTTTCCGCCAAATGCTTGATAGCTGGCCTCCACTTTTTCCCGATACGGCTGCATCGCCGCCGGATCGTGGATAACAACATCAAAAATGAAATAAGCAGGCTCGGACGGTTTCATACAGATTCCTCACTGAATGGGGTTGATGTGGCGAGTATGTGCCCGTTTACTCGTAACGAGAATTGAGGTTATGGTTGATAGATAATCAACCTCAGGTTGTGAATGTGGGAGGGAAACATGGAATTATCACAACGCGTGCGGGCTATCGTCTCGTTTGTTGAAGCCGCTGATGCAGGCAGTTTTGCCGCCGCCGCACGCAGCCAGGGGATCAGCCCCGCGGCGGTGAGTAAAAATATTGCCGGTCTGGAGCAGGCGCTCGGCGTCAGGCTGATGAATCGCACCACCCGCACACTGAGCCTGACCGAAGAGGGGATCGCCTTTTTACACCAGGCACGCATTGCCATCAGCGCACTGGACACCGCAATGGATGCCGTCGTGGCCCGGAAAATGGAAACCAGCGGTCACGTTCGCATCTCCACCAGCGCCGCCTTTGGCCGCGAGCAGCTTCTTCCGGTACTGCCTGGCTTACGAGCGCGTTATCCGGGGATCTCGGTGGAAGTGGATTTTGACGACAGGGTGACGGATTTGATTGCCGACGGCTATGACCTGACCATTCGCGGTGGGCGCATTGTCGACTCATCGTTAATTTCGCGTCCTGTCTGCCAGCTGAAAACTGTGCTGGTAGCCTCCCCGGATTATCTGGCCCGTTTCGGAATACCGCGCACCCCTGACGACCTGCGGCAGCATCACCTGATTGCCCGGCGCTTTTTGGGAGGACGCGTCTCGCCCTGGGGATTCAGGGGCAGCGATGGCAGCCTGACCACGCTGGAGCCAGACTCAGCCGCCGTCACCCTCTCCGCGCCGGAAGCACAAACGCAGGCGGCGCTGCTGGGGCTGGGCGTTGCTCAGGTCGGCGTTCATCACGCATTGGTCCATTTGCAGTCCGGCGCGCTCAAAGCCGTGTTGGTAGACCAACACGATCCCGGAAATTACGAAATGGTGATTCAATACCCCCATCGGGCGCTGGTCGCCCCACGCGTTAAGGTGACGGTGGAGTATTTACTGGACGCGTTTCGCCAGGATACGTCCCTGCATTTCCCGGTCGAACGGCTGGCGGATTATGCGGCAGGATAATTGCCGTTCCTGGCATGCAGGCAATAGACTATGACCATGCATTCACACCAGGCATTCACTGATGATTAACACCCTGCACATTGAAAACTACCGCTCAATTCGCCAGCTTTCACTGGAGCTGGAACAGCTCAATATCGTCTTTGGGCCGAACGGGACTGGTAAATCCAATATTTATAAGGCAATTCACCTGATGCACAGCGCGGCGCAGGGGCAATTTTCCCAGGCTCTGGCGAACGAAGGCGGAATTTTGAAGGTGTTCTGGGCGGGTAAAACGCGCAGCGATAGGCTGCGTCGCATGAACCTGGCAGTAGAGACGGACACGTACGAGTACGAGTTGCAGGTGGGGTTTGTCGAAAAGCTGCCTTATCCGTCGCAGTTCGATCTTGATCCGGTGATCAAAGAGGAGTCCATCTGGCTGAGTGGTCAGCACCGCCGCCCCTCGTCACAGCTGATGAGGCGTAAAAATCAGGCCGTATTTCTGAGCAACGTACATCATGAGAAAGTAACCCACAGCGGTACGTTGTATGAAAACGAATCCGTGTTCGGGCAACTGGGTGAGCCACATCTTTACCCGGAAGTGTCGCAGATGCGCGAGTCCCTGCGAAACTGGCGTTTTTATCACGAGTTTTCGGTGTCTTCCGGTTCAGCAATGCGCGCACCACAGGTGGGTTTCCGCTCCCCGGTGCTCGCCAGCGAGGGTGCAAACCTGGCCGCCGCGTTTCAGACGATTGTCGAAATTGGCGACGAATTACTGCTGATGCGCATTCTCGACCAGGCCTTTCCCGGATGCGTATTCTACAGCGATAATTCTGGCGGACGCTTTCGCATGATGATGCAGCGCGACGGGCTAGGCCGTCCGCTGGAACCGGCAGAGTTTTCCGATGGTACGCTGCGTTTCTTGTGCCTGGCTGTCGCGCTGTTAAGCCCTCGCCCACCCGCATTTATCGCCCTCAACGAACCGGAAAACAGCCTGCATCCGCAGATGCTGCCCGCCCTGGCGAGCCTTATCGCTGAAGCCAGCCGATACTCGCAGATCTGGCTCACCAGCCATTCACCTGAACTGGCGACCCTGATTGAAAAGCACCGTTCTTTTTCGCTGTATCAATTGTCGATGGTGGAAGGCGAAACGAGGATGGAAAGGCTGGGATAACGCGTCAAAACAGTCTACAGGTTCGCCCGGAAGGTCTTGCGCCATTCCGCGGGGCTGACCCCAAAGCGCGTTTTAAACTGCTGGCGATAGGTTACCGCAGACAAAAAACCCACCTGCCCGGCCACGGTTTCAATCGGCAGGTTACCCGCTTCCAGTAAAATCTGGCTACGTCGCAGGCGCTCAGCGGTGAGCCAATCGGCGACGCTCATCCCTGTCGCTTTGATAAAATGGCGGGTTAACGTGCGGCGACTCATCGACACCACCTCCGCCAGCGAATCCAGGTTGTGGGGGTCGGCGATGTGCCGCTGAAGATAGTCGATCAGACAGTTGATTCGTGCATCGCGCGTATCTACCGGAATGGGTTGTTCAATAAACTGCGCCTGCCCACCTTCACGATGCGGCGGCACAATCATCCGGCGGGCAATCTGGTTTGCCACCACGCTGCCAAAGCGCTGGCGAATGATATACAGACAGCAATCCAGCGCGGCAGCCGTTCCTGCGGAAGTGATGAGGTTGCCGTCATCGACATAGAGGGCATTGATATCCAGACGTACCTCCGGGAACAGTGACTGGAACTGGCGCTCGAACTCCCAGTGTGTTGCCGCCCGTTTTCCGTCGAGGATCCCCGCATATCCCAGCACAAAGGATCCCAGGCAAAGCCCAACAATTTCCGCGCCGTTGTCCCTTGCCTGAACCAGACTGTCGAGCAGTGATTGCGGCGGGCGTTCCAGAACGTGCTGCCAGTAAGGCACAACGACAATATCCGCCTGTGCCAACGCGGAAAAATCCTGCGTCGCGTTCAGTGAAAATCCATCTCGAGAGGTCAGCACTCCCGGATTTTCGGCACAAATCGCGACATTAAAGCGCTTTTCACCGGAGACCGTATCCCCAAATAAAATACAGGGAACGGAGTAGTGAAACGGGCTAAACCCGTCCACGGCGACAATCGCCACGTTTGTGAGCTGCATTTGTCTCTCCTTTCCCCGACGAATATTCAGAATATAACGCTTTCACCGTCCTGAGGAATGCTCAGGATATCGCTCACCTGGTTGGCCTCTGCGTAGTCACGCAGCGCACGACGGCTCAGCAGGCAGTGGTTGATCGCTTCCATATGAGTCGCAACAATTTTGGCCTGCGGCAGCAGGAAATGCACGTTCAGTACATCCTCCTGGCCCATAATAATTGGCCCAAACCCCAGCACATGAGCATAACCGGCGTTGATGACCACCACATCGGGCTGATGTTTTTGCAGATCCGCGGCCACTTCCGCACGCCAGATCGTATCGCCCACAATAAAGAGCGTTTTCTCATCAGGGTGACGGAAGACCACGCCGCAGGCCTCACCCAGTCGTTCCGCCAGTTCCGGCACAGCATAGGCGCGGTCAGTGCCGTGCTGGCCGCCCTGGGTTTTGCTGATCCTGATATCGCCAAACGCCGTTTCTTCGGTCATTACCCTCAGGTTGTTGAATCCCTGGGAGCGCAGCAACCGGGCGTCACTGTCGCTTTGCACGTAGATCGGCTTATCTTTAGCGATCAGGTCACTCGCTGCCTGATCCCAGTGATCGTCATGGGTGTGCGTTACGATGACCGCATCAGCATCCAGCAGTGTTTTCACCTCCACAGGCAGTTCAACCATGGGGTTGCGAATGTCTGCATGTGCCGTACCCGCAAAGCCTGGATAGGCATCTTTCGGGGCCAGCATCGGGTCGATTAAAAAACGTTTCCCGGCGTAGGTAATCAGTTGAGTTGCGTTACGGATCTGGGTGATGTTCATGGTCTACTCTCCTGTGGGTGTGGTAAGGAGAATAGCCAGAAGCAGAAGAATACGATGTGGGCTACAGGGCGATGATCGATGAAATCGGGTCAACACTTTCAGAGGCGTAACGCCTCCACCACCCGTGAAAAGGCCGGAGAGGGCTGCTTGCAGCTTGGGTAATACCGATAATAACCCGGAAAAGGCTAACTCCAGGGTTCCAGAACCCGGATTAACCGCCCACAGGCGATATGGTCGCCAAACACGTCTTCAGGAAAGAATGCGATGCCAAAGCCGGCTAACGAATCGCGCCCAATGCCGGTCACGTCGATCTCTATGACCGCACTGACCTGATCCCGTTTGCCAAACTGATGTCATTCTTCAAAACCAACCTGAAATAACCCGCCTGAGGCGTATAGCATGACGTTATACGCCTCATTCTTATTTACCAGCCAGGAACCGCACCACCGTTGAAGATTTTTTCCGCCGCTTTCGCCACTTCTGGCGACTGATACGACTGAATAAATTCCTTCACGTTTTCAGCCTCTTTGTTATCTTCCCGGGTGACCACAATGTTCACATATGGCGAGTTTTTATCTTCAATAAACACCCCGTCATGCACGGGAGAAAGCCCGGTTTGCTGGAGGTATGTTGTGCTGATGATCGCCACATCGACTTTCGGGTCATCGAGCACACGCGGCAACTGCGCCCCTTCCAGTTCCATAATATTCAGCTTTTTCGGGTTCGCGGTGATATCCAGCGCCGTTGGCAGCAGGCCGACATCCGGCTTCAGGGTAATCAACTTCTCTTTTTGCAGCAGCAACAGCGCACGACCGAGGTTCGTTGGGTCGTTTGGAATGGCGATAGTTGCGCCGTCTTTCAGTTCAGAGACCGATTTAATCTTGCGGGAATACCCCGCCATCGGGAAAACAAAGGTATTGGCTACCGCAACCAGTTTGTAGCCGTGCGCTTTGTTATCTTCTGCCAGGAACGGCCGATGCTGGAAGACGTTCGCATCCAGTTCACCATGATTGGTCGCATCGTTGGGCAGCAGTGAGCCGCTAAAGCCGACCAGCTCAACATCCAGACCATACTTCTCTTTTGCCACCTTTTTGGCGACCTCCGCGACATCCTGCTCCGCGCCGTTAATCACACCCACTTTAATGTGTTTGGCATCGCTGCCGCTTTGGTCGCAGCCCGCCAGCAGCAGACCTGCAAGCAGTAATGCACCGATTCGAAGTTTCACGAGGACAGTTCCTTTTGATAGACGTTTCAATGACTATATCGACAACGAGGCGGTACGCTAAAAAACGAAAAGGAATCAATAAGAAGGTTACGTTATATGCAGGTGTGACAGACCAGAGTTACCCCCTCTCCCGTGAGAGAGGGCGGGAGCGGGGCATCAGGCCGCGGCCGCCCAGTCTTCAACCGTCAATTCCTGTACCATTGTAAAGGCGTGATCGTTAGTGACAATCGTTGTCCCCCGGCTGATGGCGTGTGCGGCAATAAGCTGATCGAGATCGCCCATCATTCTTTCTCCAACCTTGCCGTCAAAATAACATTCCCTTCGTCATCCCACCGGATGTAGACGCTCTCCGTATCAAACGCGAACTCCGCAGGCAGCATGACGGCCTGGTTTCGCCCCTGCTGCGCGTTCCATTGCAACCTCTGTAGGTTTATTGACCAGGTCAAAGCATGCGCCAGCGGCTGCGAGGAAGACAAGCATGACCCTTCAAATTCAGGACAATGAGCCGAACGGCTAACGTCAGACCTGGCTTCGGCGCAACGGCGCTTCACGTAAAAGCCACGACAGTACAAATGCCAGTACCATAATGCCCGCCGCCATCAGGAATACCGCATGAATGGCAGAGCCAAATGCGTCGAGGTAGCTCAGTCGCAATGCTTCCGGCAGATGATGAATTGCCACTGGGTTCAGTTCACGCGGCAGTGTTGTCCCTTCAGGGATACGAGCGACCAGACCAGACTGCAGCACATGGGTAAACACCGCACCAAACAAGGCCACACCGATCGCCCCGCCGATGGAGCGGAACAGCGTTACGCCTGATGTCGCCACGCCATACTGGCTGGCCGACACGCTGTTCTGCACCGCCAGCACCAGCACCTGCATCACCAGCCCAAGTCCCATTCCCAGCACGCCGGTAAACAGATACAGCTGCCAGGTGGGCGAGTGAATCGAAATTTGCGTCAGCAGTACCATCCCGACCACGCCAAACAGCGTACCGAGGATCGGAAACAGGCGATATTTTCCGGTGCGGCTGATGATACGTCCGCTGATAATCGAGGTCAGTAATAGCCCGCCCATCAATGGAATCAACTGCAACCCCGCCTGCGTTGGCGTGGCATCTTTCACCACCTGTAAATAGAGCGGCAGGAAAGTTACCGAGCCAAACAGCGACATACCGATAATAAAACCGATCAGGCTACAGAGCAGAAAGCTGCGATCCCGGAACAGTGACAGCGGAATAATCGGCTCCCAAGCCAGCCGTTCTTCATAGATAAACCCGGCAATTCCCGTCAGGCCAAACGCCAGAATGCACCACAGTTGAGGGTCGCTCCATGAGCGAATCGTCCCCCCTTCCGTGGTGAACAGGATGATGCACAGGAGCGCCATACTGAGATAAATCGCCCCCAGATAATCGATTTCATGCTTATTGCGTCGGGCGCTACCGCGAAACACTGCGCCAATCACCAGAAGCGCAAACAGGCCCAGCGGCAGATTGATATAGAAAATCCAGCGCCAGGAGGCGTGCTGCACAATAAACCCGCCGATCAGCGGACCAATCACCGTCGCCAGGCCGAAGACACCGCCAAACAGCCCCTGGTAGCGACCCCGTTCCGCCGGGGGAATCACATCTGCGACAGCGGCCATACTGATCACCATTAGCCCGCCACCGCCCAGCCCTTGCAGGGCACGCATCAACACCAGTTGTGTCATGTTCTGCGCCAGCCCGCAAAGAACCGAACCCGCCAGGAACAGCACTATCGCAATTTGCAGGACAATTTTACGGCCAAACAGATCGCCAAATTTCCCGTACAGCGGCACGACAATCGTTGAACTCAGGATGTACGCCGTCACCACCCAGGAGAGTTTGTCCAGCCCGCCCAACTCGCCCACTATCGTCGGCAGCGCCGTGGAGACAATCGTCTGGTCAAGTGCCGAGAGCAACATCACCAACAGCAGTGCGCTGAACAGCAGACGAATGGACGGCGCGTTCTGCTGAGGGAGAGTTGGGGATTGAGTCGTTGAGTCAGACTCCATGAGACACCACTTGAAATTAATTAATGAGATAATTAATATTTGTATAAGTTATGAATCCGGTCAAGAGATCACGCCACGATGCCAGCACTAAAAGACAATTCTGAATCCATGCCGTCGGCCCGTCGCCCAGGACGTCCACGCGGTGGAAAACCTGTAACCGCGAGCCGTGAACAGTTGCTGGATATCGCACTGCACCTCTTTTCCCGTCAGGGGATTGCCAACACCTCACTCAATGCCATCGCCAAAGCGGCAGGGGTCACCCCTGCGATGCTGCACTACTATTTTAATTCCCGGGAACAGTTGCTCGACGCGATGATCGAGGAGCGTTTCCTGCCGTTACGCAGCAAAATCAGCGCAATTTTCGCGGAAAACCCCGATGATCCCGTCACGGCGCTCACCTTAATGGTAAAAATGCTGGCCGATCTGGCCGGGCAATACCACTGGTTCGCACCGTTGTGGATGCAGGAAGTGATTGGCGAAATGCCAGTCCTGCGTGCCCATCTGCACGCTCGCTTTGGCGATGAGAAATATCAAACGACGCTTGCCACAATCAAACACTGGCAGCAGGAAGGAAAGCTAAACCGCGAGCTTGCACCAGAGCTGCTGTTCACCACGCTACTGAGCCTGGTATTAGTGCCCTTCTCACGGATGCGGAATGACGAGAGGCTGACATCCCTCTCGCCAGATATCATTGTTCGCCACGCCCTGGCGGTGATTGGCAGTGGCATTGGCGGTTAAAGACGTTTCGACAGGTAATGTTTTTGCATACCTTGATACGGACAGTCCTCCAGCGTCATCTGTAGCTGATAACCCTGCTTTTCATAAAACGGGCGCGCCTGGAAGCTGAACGTGTCCACCAGCGCATGCAGGCAACCTATTTTCCTGGCCTCGTCTTCCGCCGCCTTCATGATCTGACTGCCCAGGCCTGCACCGCGCAGCTCACTGTTGACCCACAGATAATCAATATTCAGCCACTCGCCTTTGCGATTACCGATTAATCCCCCGATCATCACCCCCTGTTCATCGCGAACATACACCGCCAGATCCCCGCCGACAGCGGCAAAGTCAATAAACTGCATATTGTGAGATCGTAGCCCCGTTAATAACTCTTTTTTTTCATGTTCTGTGATGGTATTAGTGATGCTCAGCTGCATATTGTTCTCCTTATTTTCAGCGTATTCTGAATATCTCACAGCTTAACCTTCATAAAAACTCCTTATTCTCTCCTTTATTTCCTGAAGGAAATATTCATTCAATATCTTAATAAAAAAAGCGCTTTCCAATACGCTTCGAAAACGTATAATCACCACTAATGAGAACGATCATTCTCACTTTTTTACTTCAGCAGGTAACCGATGAGCACAAAGCTGGAAGAACGACAGAAACAACGTCAGGATGAGATCATCACCGCCGCGCGGCACTGCTTTCGCGCCAGCGGGTTTCATGCCGCCAGCATGTCGCAAATCGCGGCAGAGGCAAAGCTGAGCGTCGGGCAAATCTATCGTTATTTCAGCAACAAAGATGCGATTATCGAAGAGATGATCCGCCGCATCATCGACTACCGAATTGCCGAGATGGAAGGCAAAACCCAGACCGATCGCATCCCTCAGGTTTTGGCCTGGCGGGAAACATTAAGCGAAGATGACGACGCACTGATGCTGGAGATGTCCGCCGAGGCAACACGTAATCCTCAGGTCGCCGCCATGCTTGCCGAAGCGGATGCCCGCATGTTTGAAAATGCCGCTACGCACCTGAAAAAACAGTGTCCGCACCTAAGCGACGAGCGTATCCGCTGCTGCGTTGAAATCACGGCCGTCATGATGGAAGGCTCCATTTACCGGCGCTTAACCCCACAAAAAGTCGCACCAGAGCAATTAGAAAAAATGTATCGGGAAATACTCAATATGCTTCTCAATGCTAATTAATTAAAAATGAATTAATAACAGGGAAATAGACATTTCCCGTTTTTCATTTCCGCTAATAGCGGAGATGCAATATCGCTGTGCCTTTAAATCGCCCCCTCCTTGTTAAGTGATTAACAGGGCAGGCATCGTTCACCCTGGAAAAAAATTATGAAAACCATAACCACCTCCATCGCAGCATTATTCCTCCTGACCGGGTGCGATAATGCGACAACAGCCAATCAACAGCAGCCCCTTCCGGAAGTTGGAATTGTCACGCTCATGAGTCAGCCCGTGTCGGTGGTCAGTGAACTGACCGGCCGTACCAGTGCCGCCATGAGCGCAGAAGTGCGTCCACAGGTTGGCGGCATTATTCAGAAACGGTTATTCACCGAAGGCGATACCGTCAAAGCCGGGCAAGCGCTCTATCAAATTGATCCCTCAAGCTATCGCGCCGCTTATGACGAAGCAGCGGCGGCCCTGAAACAGGCGCAGGCCCTGGTTCAGGCTGATTGCCAGAAAGCACAGCGTTATGCGCAACTGGTGAAAGACGATGGCGTATCCCGCCAGGATGCCGAAGACGCACAATCCACCTGCGCGCAAGACAAGGCCAGCGTGGAGTCAAAGAAAGCAGCGCAGGAGAGCGCACGTATTAATCTCAACTGGACCACCGTAACCGCCCCGATCGCCGGGCGTATCGGGATCTCATCCGTCACACCTGGCGCGCTGGTGACAGCGCAGCAAGATACCGCGCTTGCCACGATCCGGGGTCTGGACAGCATGTACGTCGATTTAACGCGTTCCAGCGCCGATCTGCTGCGATTACGCAAGCAATCGCTCGCGACCAACAGCGATACCCTGGGTGTAACCCTGATTCTTGAAGACGGCAGTACCTACAGCGAAAAAGGGCGTCTGGCACTGACTGAAGTTGCGGTGGATGAATCCACCGGCTCCGTCACGCTGCGTGCTGTCTTCCCGAACCCGCAGCACCAGCTTCTGCCAGGGATGTTTGTGCGCGCCAAAGTGGATGAAGGGATCATGACCGACGCCATTCTCGCGCCACAGCAAGGTATTACCCGCGATGCCAAAGGCAATGCCACCGCGCTGGTGGTCAACGCCAGTAATAAAGTGGAACAACGCCAGCTTGAAACCGGCGACACCTACGGCGACAAATGGCTGGTCACTGGCGGTCTGAAAGCGGGCGATAAGCTGATTGTCGAGGGCATCGATAAAGTCACGGCCGGGCAAGAAGTGAAAGCGGAAGAGATGAAAGCCACCGGAGGAAACGCCTGATGTTTTCCCGTTTCTTCGTGCGTCGCCCGGTATTCGCCTGGGTGATCGCCATTCTGATTATGCTCGCCGGGATGCTGGCGATCCGCACGCTCCCGGTCGCGCAGTATCCTGACGTCGCACCGCCGTCGGTCAAAATCTCCGCCACCTATACCGGGGCCTCCGCGCAAACGCTGGAAAACAGCGTGACGCAGGTCATTGAACAACAGCTAACGGGCCTGGATAACCTGCTTTACTTCACCTCCACCAGCAGTTCAGACGGTTCGGTGAGCATTAACGTCACCTTCGAACAGGGAACCGACCCAGACACCGCGCAGGTGCAGGTACAAAACAAAGTCCAGCAGGCAGAATCGCGTCTGCCAACCGAGGTACAACAGTCCGGCATCACGGTGCAAAAATCGCAGAGTAACTTCCTGCTGATCATGGGGGTGTACGATAAAACCGACACCGCCAGCAGTTCAGACATTGCCGACTGGCTGGTGAGTAACATGCAGGACCCGCTGGCGCGTGTTGAAGGCGTGGGGAGCTTGCAGGTGTTCGGTGCAGAATACGCAATGCGCATCTGGCTCGATCCGGCAAAACTGGCTTCCTACTCGCTGATGCCGTCCGACGTGCAAAGCGCCATTGAAGCGCAGAACGTGCAGGTTTCCGCCGGGAAAATCGGGGCGTTACCGTCCTCAAATGCCCAGCAATTAACGGCAACCGTGCGCGCTCAGTCACGCCTGCAAACGGTCGAACAGTTCAAAAACATCATCATTAAGAGTCAGTCAAACGGCGCGGTGGTACACATTGGTGATGTTGCCCGTGTCGAGATGGGCAGCGAAGATTACACGGCAACCGCCAGGCTGAACGGTCACCCTGCTGCCGGGATGGCAGTGATGCTCTCGCCGGGGGCGAACGCACTCAGCACGGCCACCGCCGTGAAAGAGAAAATCGCCGAGTTCAAACGTGCGATGCCTGAAGGCTATGACGTTGCCTATCCGAAAGACAGCACCGAGTTCATCAAGATCTCGGTGGAGGATGTGATTCAGACGCTGTTCGAAGCCATCATCCTCGTGGTGGTTGTGATGTATCTGTTCCTGCAAAACATCCGCGCGACGCTGATCCCCGCGCTGGCGGTTCCGGTCGTACTGCTGGGCACATTCGGTGTACTGGCGCTGTTCGGTTACTCAATCAACACCCTGACGCTGTTTGCGATGGTGCTGGCGATAGGCCTGCTGGTTGATGATGCCATTGTGGTCGTGGAAAACGTTGAGCGTATCATGCGCGACGAAGGGCTACCCGCCCGCGAAGCGACCGAAAAATCGATGGGTGAAATCTCCGGTGCGCTGGTCGCTATTGCGCTGGTGCTCTCTGCCGTGTTCCTGCCGATGGCATTCTTCGGCGGCTCGACGGGTGTTATTTACCGTCAGTTCTCGGTCACGATTATCTCGGCAATGTTCCTCTCTGTTGTGGTGGCTCTGACCCTGACACCGGCCCTGTGCGGTTCAGTCCTGAGCCACACTTCGCCACATAAGAAAGGTTTCTTCGGCGCGTTTAACCGTTTTTACAGCAAGACCGAACACGGCTATCAGAACAAGGTGCTGCGGGCATTACGCCGCTCTGGCGGTATGCTGGTGATCTACGTTCTGCTGTGTGGCGCAATGGGGCTGGCAATGCTGAAACTGCCGGGCAGCTTCCTGCCAACGGAAGACCAGGGTGAAATTATGGTGCAGTACACCCTGCCTGCGGGGGCAACGGCGGTGCGCACCTCTGAGGTTAGCCGTCAGGTACGCGACTGGTTCCTCACTAAAGAGAAAGACAACACCGACGTTATTTTTACCGTCGAAGGCTTCAGCTTTAGCGGCAGCGGTCAGAATGCCGGGATGGCGTTTGTCTCCCTGAAAAACTGGTCACAGCGTAAGGGGGCGGAAAATACCGCTCAGGCGATTGCCCTGCGTGCCACACAAGAGCTGAGTACCATTCGTGACGCCACGGTATTTGCCATGACGCCACCATCAGTCGATGGCCTGGGACAAAGCAACGGCTTTACCTTTGAACTGATGGCCACGGGCAGTACCGACCGTGACGCGCTGCTGAAAATGCGTAACCAGCTGATTGGCGAAGCCAATCAGGACGCATCGCTGCACGCCGTTCGTGCCAACGATCTTCCGCAGATGCCGCAGTTGCAGGTAGATATCGATAACAACAAAGCCGTGTCACTGGGGCTCTCGCTGAGTGATGTTACGAATACCCTTTCCAGTGCCTGGGGCGGAACCTACGTGAACGATTTTATCGACCGTGGCCGCGTGAAAAAGGTCTACATCCAGGGCGACAGCGACTATCGCGCAGTACCATCCGATCTCAACAAATGGTTTGTGCGCGGCAGTAACAGCACCATGACGCCATTCTCCGCTTTTGCCACCACCCGCTGGGAATACGGCCCGGAAAGCCTGGTCCGCTACAACGGTTCGGCGGCGTATGAAATCCAGGGAGAAAACGCCAGTGGTTCAAGCTCCGGTACAGCGATGACCCGGATGGAACAACTGGCGAACAACCTGCCGTCTGGCACAACCTGGGCGTGGAGTGGCTTGTCCTTACAGGAGAAACTGGCGAGTGGCCAGGCGATGAGCCTCTATGCCCTCTCCATTCTGGTGGTCTTCCTGTGCCTGGCCGCGCTGTATGAGAGCTGGTCTGTGCCGATCTCCGTCATCCTGGTGATCCCTCTCGGCGTGTTGGGGGCAGCACTGGCGGCCTCCATGCGCGGCCTGAACAACGATGTCTATTTCCAGGTGGCGCTGCTGACCACCATCGGCCTGTCGTCGAAAAACGCCATTTTGATTGTTGAGTTTGCCGAAGCAAAAGTGGCTGAAGGCTACTCCCTGACGCGGGCGGCCATGCGTGCCGCCCAGACGCGCCTGCGGCCTATCCTGATGACCTCACTGGCGTTTATTGCCGGAGTGATGCCGCTGGCCGTGGCAACGGGCGCCGGGGCAAACAGCCGCGTGGCAATTGGTACGGGCATCATCGGTGGGACGCTTGCCGCCACGCTGCTGGCGATCTTCTTTGTTCCGTTATTCTTTGTACTGGTGAAACGTCTGTTCTCCGGTAAGCACGCAAACCGGAGGTCATAATGTTTCGTGTATCTGTTTTAGTGTTAGCGCTGCTGAGCGCAGGCTGTGTTTCGTTAGATCCAATATATCAACGCCCGGACGCGCCCGTTCCGGCGACGTTGCCCGGCGCACACGGCGAAGCCTCTGCAGTAGTGAGCCAGTGGCAGCAGGTGATGAACGACGCGCGGCTGAAACGTGTGGTGGCCATGGCGCTCAACAGCAACCGCGACGTACAAAAAGCGATTGCTGATATTGACGCCGCTCGCGCCCAGTATGGCGAAACACGTTCCTCCCTGTTCCCGACGGTCGATGCAACGCTCAGCCACACCCGCAGCCGCACGCTGGCAAGCGGTGTCTCCACCAGCGACGAAGCCAATGGTGCAACCTCCAGTTTTGAACTGGATCTGTTTGGTAAGAATCAGAGTCTGTCTCGTGCTGCACGTGAAACCTGGCTTGCCAGTGAATTCACGGCTCAAAACACACGCCTGACGATGGTCAGTGAGCTGACCACGGCCTGGGTGACGCTGGCGGCGGATAACAGCAATCTGGCGCTGGCGAAATCCACAATGGAGAGCGCCGCAAACTCGCTCAACATTGTGAAACGGCAGCAGGAAGTGGGCGTGGCTGCCGCGACGGATGTCAGCGAAGCGATGGCGGTTTACCAGCAGGCTCGCGCCAGCGTCGCCAGTTATCAGACGCTGGTGATGCAGGACAAAAATGCCCTCAATCTGCTGGCTGGCGACACCGTACCGGAGAACCTGCTTCCCGGCACACTGGAGAGCCTGAGCGATAATGCCATCAGCCTGATCCCGGCCGGTGTCAGCTCCAGCGCGCTGCTGCGCCGCCCGGACATTCAGGAAGCGGAGCACAATCTGAAAAGCGCCAACGCGAGCATCGGCGCAGCGCGTGCCAACTTCTTCCCCAGCATCTCACTCACGGCCAGCGCAGGCGTTGGCAGCGATTCACTCTCGTCCCTGTTCAGCCACGGAATGAAAGTGTGGTCGTTCGCCCCGTCCATCACCCTGCCTCTGTTTAGCGGCGGCAACAACATGGCGCAACTACGTTATGCCGAAGCGGAGAAAAAGGGGCTGATCGCCACCTATGAGAAAGCCATCCAGAGTGCGTTTAAAGATGTGGCTGATGCCCTGGCACGCCGTGAAACGTTGAGCGAACAGCTCGATGCTCAGCGTGAATACGTCGCGGCAGAGCAAAAAACGCTGGATGTGGCGACGCGCAGCTATCAGGCCGGTGCGGGAGATTATTTGACGGTACTGACCGCGCAGCGGTCGCTGTGGTCGGCACAGGAATCGTTGATCGCCCTGCAACAAACGGACCTGGAAAACCGCATCACCCTGTGGCAGTCACTGGGCGGCGGTATTCAGTAACACCTTTGCCGGGCAGCAATACGCACGCCCGGCCTGTAAGAGGTAATCCCATGGCAAAACTCTCCTTCTCCTTCGCAGCCATACTTGGCCTGCTGACGGCCATCGGGCCGCTCTGTTCTGATTTTTATCTTCCGGCATTACCGGAGATCACCGCGCATCTGCAAACCTCCACCACGCTGACTCAGCTTTCGCTGACCTCGGCGCTGATTGGTCTGGGTCTGGGGCAGCTCTTTTTTGGCCCGCTGAGCGACCGTATCGGGCGAAAGTTACCGCTGTTACTGTCGTTGCTGCTCTTTGTGGTAGCCTCTGTACTGTGTGCCACCACACAGAATATTTATGCTCTGATCGGCTGGCGATTTGTACAAGGCGTGGCCGGTGCTGGCGGCTCTGTACTGGCTCGTTCAATCGCTCGCGATAACTATCACGGCACAATGCTGACGCAGTTTTTCGCCCTGCTGATGACGGTGAACGGCATCGCGCCCGTGGTTTCGCCGGTATTGGGCGGCTATATCTCCTCCACGTTCGACTGGCGGATGCTGTTCTGGGTGATGGCAGGAGCAGGGCTGGTACTATTGATTGCCAGTCAGCTGTTTATTCGTGAATCACTGACTGAAAAAAACAGCGGCGGTTCGCTGATTCAAACGACGAAAACGGTACTCAAAAATCGCCGTTTCACACGCTACTGCCTGATTCAGGCCTTCATGCTGGCAGGGCTGTTTTCCTATATCGGCGCATCCTCGTTTGTCCTGCAAAATGAGTATGGCCTGAGTGCAATGCAGTTCAGCCTGCTGTTTGGCGTCAACGGGATTGGGTTAATTATCTCCGCTCTGATTTTCTCACGTCTGGCACGTCGCCATCCGCCGGAAGGGTTAATGCAAATGGGCCTGGTGCTGGCCGTGGCCACCGCAGCGCTCACACTGCTCTTTGCATGGATGCACCTCTCAGCGCTTGCGCTGATCGCGCTCTTTTTTACCGTCGCCTTCAACAGCGGAATCAGCACCATCGCGGGTTCTGAAGCCATGAGCGCGGTTGAATCCCGCGAGTCAGGAACCGCGTCAGCTATTCTCGGGATGTTGATGTTTTTATTCGGCGGGATCGCCACGCCCCTTGCCGGGATTGGCGGAGAAACTATGCTGAAAATGAGCCTTGCGGTGATGGTGAGCTATAGCATCGCTCTGCTGATCGGTTCTCATACGCGGGAATGAGTAAATTCATACTTTCGGCTTGAATCGCTTTGGTGAATGTAACGATATATTTCAGGGGAAGACATGTGATTTTTAACGGGGGTTTCAATGAAATCTGCACACCTTTTTTGCCTGATCGTTTGCCTGCTTTTCGCTGCTTTCGTCCATGCTCAGGAGACGCAAGACCCGGCGAAATATGAACAACTTAAACAACAGGTGCTAAAAGATATTAAGAAAACCTGCACACCTCAGGGCAAACAAACCGACAAAGAATGGCAGGCGATGATCATGTCTTCAGAAGCAAATAAGCTGCTGGTGAAAAACGCCATTACCGCCATACAGCGTGACAACCTGGATAACTACTGGTCCGCCATTGGGCAGGTAGATTGTATGGAAGATTATTAAGCGTGAAGCATGCTTCACGCTGTTTTTTTAACGCTTACGTATATCCGGGATAATCAAATCCCCACGCAGAACATATGAACCCAGCATCTGCGTTTTCTCATTCAGCCAGGCCACAATGCGTGCCGCCATCGCGTCCATTGAGTATTCAATTGCCGGGATCACCGGGATGCCCGGCAGGTGCAGCGATCCGGCCAGGCTAAAGACCATAATGTCGTCCGGAACCGATTTATTAAATGCCTGCAATTGTGGGATCACCCGCTGGGCTTCCTGCTCATCAGCCACCAGCAGCGCGTTGAAGTTCAGCGTGGTGGCGTTGTTAAGCAGTTCCTGCAATGCAACGGACGAGGACGTAGCATCCATAAAGACCAGGTTGCGGTTAAAGGGCAGGAAATTTTTCTCCAGCGCGTGTTTGTAACCCAGCAGTACCTGGTCGGCGAAACCGCTGCCGTGTGGATGGATCAGTGCAATCTGGCGTCGTCCCTGGCTGGTCAGGTAGTTACAGGCCGTTTCTGCCGCAAAAGCATGATCGTACTGAATGCTGTTGGGGTTATCGGAGGCCATGCAGTCCACCAGAATGACGTTTTCCTGGTCGATATTCAGCGGGAAACGCGCGCCAATCACCAGGATGTCGTCGCACAATCCACAGGAGAGTTCTTCAAGGGCGTGCATCACTTCAGCTTTAGTGTTCGCAAAACGAAGCAGCAAGTGTTTTTGATGCTGGCTGAGGTGCTTTTCCAGTGCATACAGATAACCAGTGGTCTGGTTAATATTATCCTGCGCGCAAATCACCCCGATACAGCCGGTAGACTGACTCAACAGCGACTGCGCAATCACGTTAGGCCGATAATTCAGCTCATCCACCGCTTTCAGTACGGCCTGACGGCTGGCTTCTTTCACCCCGCGTGACCCACTCAACACCCGTGATACCGTGGCTTTGGACACCCCGGCCAGACGTGATACATCGTTGATTGTAGACATCTCTCTCCCCTGACAGGCAACACTGCGCACCTGTAAATTCCATAACCGCTTCGGCTCAGATTATAGCCAGTACGGAGTATATCCGTTTCCGTTTTTCATGGAAACCGATTTTCCATTTCGACTCAATTTGATGCCGAAAATGCGAAATACCGTGACACAGATCGTGGTAACAAGCCCTACAAGACTAGGATCTTGATGGTTGTCACACTTCTGTCTTTTATAAATGGAAACCGGTTTCCGTATGATGTCCAATCAGCCTCGCAATAACTTTTTACATTTTGAGGATGGTTGTCGATGTTCAAGATTATGCTGTGCTGCTCTGCCGGGATGTCCACCAGCCTGCTGGTGAGGAAAATGGTTGAAGTCGCGGAAGAACGCGGTTTACCGGTCACGATTGATGCCTATGGTGTTGCCGAATTTGATACGCAGTTTCCGCAATACCAGGTGGTACTTCTCGGACCACAAGTGAAATACATGTTACAGACACTGTCAGATAAGGCGGCGACGCAAGGCATCCCCGTACAAGCCATCGATATGATGGATTACGGCATGCAGCGTGGCGATAAAGTACTGGACTATGCTCTGTCGCTCATCGAAGCGGCACACTAAAGGGTGTTCTCATGAGTTCGTTATATCAATCAATGGTTGCCGTTATTGAGCAGTCCATTACCCCGCTGGCGGCTAAGCTCGGCCAGCAAAAGTATGTGATTGCGATCCGTGACGGCTTTACCGCCGCACTGCCGTTTATGATCATCGGCTCGTTTATGCTGGTGTTCATCTTCCCACCGTTCTCTGCGGATACCACCAACAGCTTCGCTCGCGGCTGGCTGGATTTCTCCCAGACCTACCGTGAACAGCTGATGCTTCCGTTTAATCTCAGCATGGGTGTGATGACGTTCTTTATCTCGGTGGGAATTGGGGCGAGCCTGGGTCGTCAGTTTAATCTCGATCCGGTGATGTCTGGCCTGCTGGCCTTTATGGCCTTCCTGCTGGTAGCCGCGCCATATGCCGACGGCAAAATCTCCACCCAGTATCTGTCGGGCCAGGGGATCTTTACCGCGTTGATTACGGCAATTTACTCCACCCGCGTTTACGCGTGGCTGAAGGAGAACAAAGTCACCATTCGTCTGCCAAAAGAAGTCCCTACCGGCGTGGCACGCTCCTTTGAAATCTTGATCCCGGTGATGGTGGTGATCGGTACGCTGCACCCGCTTAACCTGTTCATCGAAGCACAAACCGGAATGATCATCCCGCAGGCGATTATGCACCTGTTGGAGCCGCTGGTTTCCGCGTCTGACTCCCTGCCTGCGATTCTGCTCTCCGTGCTGCTGTGCCAGATCTTCTGGTTCGCCGGTATCCACGGCTCGCTGATTGTCACCGGGATCATGAACCCTTTCTGGATGGCAAACCTGTCAGCAAACCAGGCGGCACTGGCGGCGGGCGCTGCCCTGCCACACGTCTATCTGCAAGGATTCTGGGATCACTATCTGCTGATTGGTGGCGTCGGTTCTACACTGCCACTGGCTTTCCTGCTGCTGCGTAGCCGCGTGGCGCACCTGCGTACCATTGGCAAGATGGGGGTTGTACCGAGCTTCTTTAACATCAACGAACCGATTCTGTTCGGTGCACCAATCATCATGAACCCGATGCTGTTTATCCCGTTCGTGTGTGTTCCGCTGGTGAACGCCTGCCTGGCCTACGCCGCCACTAAACTTGGCTGGCTGGCACAGGTTGTTTCCCTCACACCGTGGACCACGCCAGCACCTATCGGGGCATCCTGGGCGGCAAACTGGGCGTTCAGTCCGGTCGTTATGTGTGTGATTTGTATGGTGATGTCAGCGCTGATGTACCTGCCATTCCTGCGCGCTTATGAGCGTTCGTTGATGAAAAACGAAGAGCAAAAAGCCCAGGCAACCGTGGGTTCCGCTGAAACAGCGAGTTAATAAGTCAAAGAGGAAGCGTCATGAAATACTCATTTCCCGAAAACTTCTGGTGGGGCAGCGCAAGCTCTGCCCTGCAAACCGAAGGGGAAAGCCAGGGGGGCGGTAAAGGACTGACCACCTGGGATCACTGGTTCGATAAAGAACCAAACCGTTTTCATCAGGGTGTGGGGCCGCAGAATACCTCCACGTTTTACCAGCACTGGAAAGCGGACATTCAGCTTCTGAAGCAGTTGAATCACAACAGTTTCCGCACGTCGATTAGCTGGGCACGGTTGATCCCTGACGGAACGGGGAAAGTGAACCCGGAAGCGGTCGACTTCTACAACCAGGTTATCGACGAGCTGATTGAACAGGGCATCACGCCGTTTATCACTCTGTTCCACTTCGATATGCCGATGGTCATGCAGGAGATCGGTGGCTGGGAAAATCGTGAGGTTGTGAATGCGTATGCCCGCTATGCGCAAATCTGCTTCGAGCTTTTTGGTGATCGAGTGATGCACTGGTTTACCTTCAACGAGCCGATTGTTCCGGTGGAAGGGGGATATCTGTATGACTTCCATTATCCCAACGTCGTGGATTTTCATCGTGCGGCAAGCGTGGCATATCACACCGTACTGGCACATGCGCAGGCCGTTCGCGCATTCCGTGCCGGGCATTATGCCGGTGAAATTGGTATTGTCCTGAACCTGACACCGTCCTACCCGCGTTCGCAGAACCCGGCAGATATGAAGGCTGCACACATTGCAGATCTGATGTTTAACCGCAGCTTCCTTGATCCGGTGTTACGCGGTGAATATCCGGCAGATTTGGTGACGTTGCTGAACGCTTACGGTCAGCTACCGGCCTGTCAGCCAGAGGATAGTGCCCTGATTGCGGAAGGGAAAATCGACCTGCTCGGCATTAATTATTATCAGCCGCGTCGTGTGAAATGTCGTGATAGTGCGGTCAACCCGCAAGCACCCTTTATGCCGGAGTGGTTCTTTGATAACTACGACATGCCGGGTCGTAAGATGAACCCGTACCGTGGCTGGGAAATTTATGAGCCGGGTATTTACGATATTCTGGTCAACCTGCGCGACAATTACGGCAACCCGCGTTGTTTTATTTCTGAAAACGGCATGGGTGTCGAAAATGAGCAGCGCTTTATTGAAAATGGTCAGATAAACGATCAATACCGCATTGATTTTATTTCCGGGCATTTAACCTGGCTGCACAAAGGTATTAGCGAAGGCTGTAATTGCCTGGGTTATCATATGTGGACATTTATTGATAACTGGTCGTGGTGTAATGCGTACAAAAATCGTTATGGCTTTATCCAGCTCGATTTAAATACGCAAAAGCGCACCATCAAAAAAAGCGGAGAGTGGTTTTCAGCCACCTCGTTGAATAACAGTTTTGACAGAGAGTAATCCATCATGATCGCATTAGAAGAAGCTGTAATGGAAATTATCGTCAACGCCGGCCAGTCGCGTAGCCTGTGCTTTGAAGCCCTGCACGCTGCGCGTCAGGGCAACCTTGATGAAGCAAAAAACCTGCTGCGTGAAGCGGATGGCTACGCGCGGCACGCGCACCATATGCAAACCAAACTGATTGAGCAGGATGCAGGCGAAGCCCGCCAGCCGATGACGTTAATTATGGTGCACGCCCAGGATCATTTAATGAATTCACTGTTAGCCCGTGAATTATCCGAAGAGATTATTCATCTTTACCAGAGATAATATATGGAGAAATCGTAACGTTAATGTAGAACCTCTGTACCTATAAAATATAAATCAACTTGTTCTGATGATAGCGACATATTCTGTCAGATCGGAACCGGGTGGTTATTGTCTGAATAAAATTAAACTATATTGAGATAACCATGAACATGATAAAAAAACTTCCATTAACAATGGCGGTTATCGCCGCGCTTTGCCCTATTTCTGTATTTGCGCAAGAATTCACGCAGGAGCAAATCGACGCCATTGTGGCCAAAGCGGTGGATAAAGCCCTCGCAGACCGCCAGGCAAAAATGGATGCTGCGGTCGCGAAAAAAGCCGACGTCGTCACCGAGCCACAAAGTGCGGCGCAATCTCCGGATATGGCAATTCCATTTGGTATTAAATTCACTGGCTATGCCCGCTACGGTGCGCACTTCCAGGCAGCCGATCAGAAATATGTGGCTGTAGACGGCTCCTACAACGGCGCATCCGCTATTGGCCGTCTGGGTAACGAAGGCAACGGTGGCGAATTCCAGCTCTCCAAAGTGTTCAAAGGCGACAATGGTGCGATCTGGGATATCAACGTGATGATTGACCACTGGGGCGACGAAGTTAACCTGAAAAAAGCCTACGCGGGTGTGACTAACCTGCTGGAGTCCAACCGGAATGCCTATTTCTGGGCGGGGCGTGACTTCCACCAGCGTCCACAACAGGGCATCAACGACTACTTCTGGATGAACCACGACGGCCAGGGCGCCGGGGTGAAAAACTTTGACATCGGCGGCGTGCAATTTGATGTCGCCACCGTTGCCGCCGTCGAATCCTGTAGCCCAGAAGTGATGGAAGACGAAGCGAACCCGTCACGCATTACCTGTACCGGTGGTTCCGGCACTGGCGACAAAGGCAACTACGCGGCTACCTCTAAAATCCACGGCATGAAAATTGGGCCACTGGATCTGGAGCTATACGCCAACTACGGCTTTGACTCAAAAGCGGTTGAGAGCGACGAACGTCTGAATGCCTGGCAGGGCGGCGTGGTGCTGAGCCATACCAACGACAGCGGCGTGAACAAGGTAATTGCCCGTTACTCAGATAACTCGGACAACAGCGTATTCAACAAAACCGAGGATCTGACCACGGTATACGCCAGCTTCGAAGGGCTGCATAAATTCACCCCGCAGACGCAGGTGGAGTACATCCTCGCCTTCCACGACTACGACAACAGCCGTGATAAGAGCGAAAATCGCAAAAACTACAATGCCATTGTACGTCCGATGCACTGGTGGAACGACGTCCACTCCACCTGGCTGGAAGCGGGCTGGCAGCACGTTGACTATGACAACGGCGGCGATAACAAAGGCTGGAAGCTGACGCTGTCACAAAACGTCTCTATCGCCATGGGCCCGGAATTCCGTCCAATGCTGCGCTTCTACGTCACCGGCGGCAAAGTGGATAACGCACATACTGCACGTGTGAACGGCACTGACGACCAGACGCTCGACGATTTCAACGTTGGCGCGATGTGGGAGGCGTGGTTCTAAGGTAAAAGCAAAACGGCAACGTTGCGTTGCCGTTTTGAGTGTTTGCCCTCTCTCCCCGTGGGAGAGAGCCAGGGTGAGAACATCAGGTCGCTCGCTATCATGCTATGCTGTTGACCGAATTAACGACAACAGATAGCAGGGGAGTACATGGGTTCCACACGTAAAGGGATGCTGAACGTCCTGATCGCCGCCGTTTTATGGGGAAGTTCAGGGGTTTGTGCGCAGTACATCATGGAGAAAAGCCATATTTCGTCGCCTTACCTGACCATGATCCGCCTGCTGTTTACCGGCGTGATTTTGCTGACACTCTCCTTCGTTCACGGCGACAAGATTTTCTCGGTCATCAAAAACCGCAAAGATGCCATTAGCCTGCTGATTTTCTCGCTCGTCGGCGCACTGACCGTACAGCTCACCTTCCTGCTGACGATTGAAAAATCCAATGCAGCCACCGCTACCGTCCTGCAATTCCTCTCTCCGACGATTATCGTGGCGTGGTTTGCGCTGGCCCGTAAAAAACGGCCAGGCATTTTTGTACTGTCTGCAATTTTAACGTCGCTCATCGGGACATTTTTACTGGTAACCCATGGCGACCCAACCTCGCTCTCTATTTCACCAGCGGCGCTTTTCTTCGGCATTGCTTCGGCTTTTGCGGCAGCGTTTTATACCACCTACCCTTCCGCGCTGATTGCCCGCTACGGCACGCTACCGATTGTTGGCTGGAGCATGTTGCTGGCAGGACTCATGCTCACGCCGTTCTACGCCGGACGTGGCACGACCTTTGTGATCGACGGTAGTCTGCTGCTGGCATTCTTCTATCTGGTGGTCATCGGTACTGCACTGACATTCAGTCTGTATCTGAAAGGTGCGCAGATGATTGGCGGGCCGAAGGCGAGCATTCTGAGCTGTGCCGAGCCGCTGAGTAGCGCGTTGCTGTCGGTGATTCTGCTGGGCGTGGCGTTCACCCTGCCGGACTGGCTGGGCACGCTGCTGATTGTGTCGTCAGTGGTGTTGATTTCGATGGATTCGAGAAGACGGGTTCAGACATCGGCGTAGCCTGATGCCCTCACCCCGCCCCTCTCCCACGGGAGAGGGAGAAAGCCACTACTTTGCTTTAACCTTACCCGCCACCAGCAGCGCCGTCAGCAGCATCAGCGTACCGGAAATCACCAGCGGTGACGTAAGCCCAATATGGTCTAGCGCTACCCCCCCCACCGCCGCACCGCAGGTGTTCGCGAGCTGGATCACTGCCACCTGAATCGACCCGGCTTTTTCCGCCTGATCGGCAAGCGATCGGGTGATCCACGTTGACCAACCCACCGGCACAAGGGCGAACGCAAAGCCCCAGATAATCGCGATAGCGGACGCCACCCACTTATCGCTGCCCCACAGCACCAGCACCGCGGCACTGATCGCCAGCACTAACGGCGCCCCCGCCAGAGCCACTTTCAGGGAATGTTTCAGGAACTGGGATGACAACGATGTGCCGACAAAACTGGCAATACCGAAACTCAGCAGCACCAGCGTCAGGCCGTCGACATCAAAACCCGCCATGGTCATAAACACCGGGCGAATATAAGTGAAGAAGGCAAATTGCCCGGCAAAGGCCATAAAGATGGCGCTCATGCCCGCCAGTACGCCGGGACGTTTCAGCAGACTAAACATGTTCTGTTTGTGATGCGCGGCTTCTCCCGGCAGGGACGGCAGCGCTTTCCACACCCAGATAATACAGAGGAACCCCATCACCGCCGCCGCGTTAAAGACGTTACGCCAGCCTATAATCCCGCCGAGGAAACTGCCCAACGGCGCGGCAATCACCAGTGCAATAGAGACCGCGCCAAAGATGACGGACAGGGCTTTTGGTACAGTCCGCGCAGGAACGAGGCGCATGGTGAGCGACGCGGACATCGCCCAGAAGCCACCTAATCCCAGTCCCAGGCACGCCCGACCGAGCAGCAACAGCGTGAAGTTATTGGCAAAAGAGACCAGCAGGCAGGAGAGCGTCAGCAGTACGCTGAAAAGGATAACCACTTTGCGGCGATCGACAGTGCCAATCACCTGGGTAATAAACAGACTGGCAAACATCGCCACAAATGCGGTCACCGTAACGGACTGACCCGCCACACCTTCTGAAATGCCCAAATCCTGCGCCATGGGCGTCAGCAGGCTCACCGGCAGAAATTCAACGGTAATCAGGCAGGCAACGCAGAATGCCACGGAGAAAACCGCCGACCAGTTAGGGCGTGAAACCTCTTTGGTCTGCGGTCTGGTTGTGGGCTGGATATGTTCTGTCATGGCGTCACCTGAGGATAAAAACGTGCGGAAAAGTCGCGCAGTTTATCATCATAAGTGTGACGAATTTAACGTTTTGACAACTTTTCTTTCATCGCTGCATTCGCCAGCCCAACGATCCACGCCTGATGTCCGTTAATCATCGGGTTTGGCACAGTACGCGCTAATTCCTGCGCCGGAACACCTTTCTGGGACTCCTGAGTCAGGATACGCACGCGGTTACCTGGCAAATCGTCAAACAGCCAGGCGTGGATAACGTCAAGACGTGCGTTCGCATCACCTTCGACCCAGCCATGCCAGGCAATACGCGCCGCTTCACCGTCAACAGGCGGAACATATTCTGTCACCTGCGCATCAACCGGGAAGCCAAAGGTGGTGAAGCGAAAGCGAGCGTTCGCGCTCAGTTCGGGTCCGCTACCGTCGTGGAAACGAATGTCTTCAGCGTTGCGGTAGTAGCCCGGCCACAAAGTGGTGTCGTTAAGCTGCGCCCACACCTCGCGGGCGGTTAGCCCTGCAACAATAATTTCGTTCGATGCAAAGTTATCGGTTGTGCCTGGCAGATAGTCATTCGGCCAGATAATGGCGGCTTGTTTCATGGTTCACCTCGTCGTGTTGTTTGATGAGGTGATGTTGCGCCCGGGAGTGGTATAAATCTAATGACGATACTTTATACCCTTCATCACGATTCGTGATATCAGTGTAAAAAGAAGACACCATCTTCAGGCAGAAAAAGTTGGTTGTAACGGAGCTGGAAGGCATTTAGCTCCTGCGGATCAGGGTCCATTTCGCGCATAAAACCGAGCGTCAGGCGGATTTGTGCATCGGTGACAGGTGCGGCGAGGCGGGCTTTACGTAACAGTCGATGCCAGGTGTGCAGATTCTCTTCACTGCCGTCGACAATACAGACCTGCCAGATCAGCAGCACCTGCGCGGCGTTTTGCAGATGGGCTTCGTCCGGACGCTCAAGGTAGCGGATAAACTCATTGCCTGGCGTTTTACCAAACTGGTCGATCATCGACTCCACCGGAACCGGGGTGATCCCCAGACGCTCGCTTAATCGTTTGATCGCCCGGCGGGAATCAGACGTCAGGATACGAAATCCGACCACGAACACCACCGCGAGGGTAGCTAGCATTATCCAGACCATGCACTCTCCTTAAATTAGCCGCTCATCATAGCGGGAAACGCAGAGCGTCGACAGCAGGCAACACCATAATAGTGAACTGAAAAAAGGTGGAATAACGACATGAAAGCCGATCTCCGCACGCTGGATCTTAACTTACTGAAAACACTGGACGCATTGCTGGATGAACGCAGCGTCACCCGCGCAGCAGCACGTCTTGCCCTGACCCAACCTGCGGTTAGCGGCATGCTTAACCGTCTGCGGGACTACTTCGACGACCCGTTGTTTATTCGTGTGCCACACGGCATTGTGCCCACCACTCGTGCGGAAGGACTGGCGGCTCCGGTAAAACGCATTCTGGCGGATATCGACCTCCTGTTGCAGCCCGTAGCATTTGATCCGCTCACGGCAAACCTGGCCTTTACTCTTGCCGCTACCGACTACGCCCTGCGCGCGGTGATTGTGCCGTTTATCGCCGCGCTTAAAGTGCAAGCCCCGCACATCCGGGTGCGCGTAGTGCCGGTAGAGCCGGAGCGCCTCGTCACCCAGCTTGAGCAGGGGAAAATCGACCTCGCCCTGCTGACGCCGCACACCACGCCCAATGAACTCCACAGCCGCGCACTTTACGATGAACGGTACGTCTGCATGATGCGCGCCGATCACCCAGACGCAGGAAAACCGCTGACGCTCGATCGCTTTTGCGCCCTGGAGCATGTGCTGGTTTCTTATGAGGGCGAGAGTTTTCACGGCGTAACTGACGACGCACTGGCCACAATTGGGCGAGCGCGGCATGTGGGACTGTCCGTAAGCAGCTTTTTAGTGCTGCCGGAGGTGCTGGCGATCAGCGATATGATTGCCGTTGTACCGGAGAGGATGGCGGAAAACCGAACGGGAATGTTTGTGTGTGACACGCCTGTTCAGGTAGCCGGATTTACCAAAAGCATGGCCTGGCACGGACGTACGCACCGTAACCCAGCGCAGGTGTGGCTAAGGGAGTTGTTGCTGGAGACGAGTGGGCGGCAGGCTTGAATACCTGCCGCCCAATTTACCGGGTTAACAGAATGATTAATGATGAGGAATGTAAGGTTCCTTCACATAATCAGCCAGCAGGTAGACGAGATCATGCAAAAGCCCGGTTAATGCTTTTGCGGCTGGCTCCGGCAGATTATTACCAAGCAAAGCCTGTGTGAGAGCAATTGCATAAGAAACGGGAATATCTGTTTCCTGCCAACAATCAGGCATAGTGGAAGCTGGTATTTCTTTCGCGGAAAGCTGGTCGATTAAATGTACAGGCAGATCATTTTCGCAAAGATCTTCCATATGCATTAGCGCATTCAGTAATCGCCCACATAAGGCATTGCGTTCTGCAACATCGTGCGTTTCGACAAGCACACTTGCAAATGCTGTGCAGAAATCTGCGACTTCAAAAAGATCCGCCGTAGATGGAAGCGGATGGGAAATTAACTGTTGGGTAAATTTTCCGTGATGTTCAGAAAAAGAAAGGGTTGGGGTAGTAGCCATAAGGCAGCCTCTTTGATCTTACCCAGCAATAGTGGACACGCGACTAAGTGAGTAAACTCTCAACCAGAGGTGACTCACATGACAAAACCA
>NZ_WLVC01000049.1:0-30530 GCF_016859735.1 Lelliottia sp. RWM.1
ATCGGCCCAGATCCGCGAAATTTTAATCAGCGAGTCAGCTTGGGAAGAAATGACCTGCTTATTCGCACCTTCCTTAGAGGTAATGAGGTTTCATGATCTTAGTATTAGTACTGGGGAATTATCTAAAATTTCTGGGCTTTCTTTTAATCAATTCGAAGGGGTATATGTTTTTTGGAAAACGTTGAATGTATCAACAGTGGTTTTCAATGTTGATGGACAGTATGACTGTGATCAAGTTAAAGTTAATGAAGCTATTCAAGACGTGAAAAATGGAATATTTGATTATTTATATTATTGGGATCATAGAATATTAGAAAATATTAATTCACAAAGATTAATGGCTGATAATTTGAATGCGGGGGAATTTATTAGAGAGAGCTAAATTGTGCCATCGCTTCATATCAAAATTTTTGGCGATCACAGGAGTGCCGTTAATGACCTAATGTGATGATAATAAGTGATTTTATTTTAATTGTTCTGGGTTTATATACACATTCCTATACATGCTACCTTTAGCCGCAATATCAGCAGCATCCTTGAATGTCAGGCTATGCCAGCAGGGGGACCAGGGCGTTCGTTGAGATTACTTTTCACTGACTGTCCCCAGAATCAGGCGATGTGATGTGGAACATTGCCATGGGCAGTCTAAAGCCATATCCTTGTAACTTGGTATAACTATTATCCGGTGCTTAAATGTCTGTTTCTAAAGAGGAAGTCGGTTTGCGTTCTTTGCTGAAAGAGCTGGTTTCATTGCCGAAAGAGACTGAGTGGGCAGAATTTAAGCATAATGCGATAAAACCAGAAGAACTCGGAGAGTATATCTCGGCACTGGCAAATTCGGCTGCTTTGCTTGGAAAGCCAACAGCTTATATGGTGTGGGGTGTTGATGATGAGACTCATTCTATAATCGGTACGGATTTCAAACCCTCTCTCGCTAAGCATAAACAGCAGGAGCTGGAAAGCTGGCTGTTACAGGGCCTGGAACCAAAGATTGATTTTACATTCCATGAATTTTCGTCACCTGAGAATGATGCGGTTGTCATTCTGGAGATAAATGCTAATTGCCATACCCCTGTGCGTTTTTCGGGAACAGAATTTATTCGTATTGGCTCTTATAAAAAACCGCTGGGTAAACACCCAGAAAAAGAGCGTGCCCTCTGGCGTGTCTTTGATCGGAAACCCTGGGAGTACCGCGTAGCACGGGACAAGTGCTCTATTGATGAGGTGTTGCAGTTAATCGACTACCCATCGTTCTTCTCACTCTTATCTCAACCGTTACCAGACAACAAAGATTCTATAATGGATTACCTTGCAAAGGATTTTGTTGTTGAGAGAAATGATGCGGGGTCCTGGGATATTACCAATCTTGGTGCAATACTTTTTGCACGAGAATTAGATGCCTTTAAAAATTTGTCCCGCAAAGCCATTCGTTTAATCCAGTACGATGCAAATAATCGTTTTAAAACGGTAAAGGAATTACAAGGCCATAAAGGTTATGCCGTCGGTTTTGAAGGCTTGATTGATTATATTAATAACCTTTTGCCATCAAATGAGGTGATTGGGAAGGCTTTTCGCAGCGAAGTAAGAATGTATCCGGAGCTGTCTATACGAGAAGTGGTTGCCAACTCGCTGATTCACCAGGATTTCAACATTGGCGGGACGGGGCCAATGCTTGAGTTATTCGCCGACCGCATGGAAATTTCAAATCCTGGTATACCCTTAGTGGCGATTGATCGCCTTCTTGATTCCCCCCCGCGTAGCCGTAATGAAAGAATAGCCTCTCTTATGCGTAGGATGGGGATCTGTGAAGAGCGGGGAAGCGGTATCGATAAGGTTGTTATTGAAACTGAGATTTATCAGCTACCAGCCCCTCAGTTTGAAGTTTACCAGGAGCATACGAAAGTCACTTTGTTTGCTCATCGCGATTTTAAGGATATGGATAATGAGGAGAAAGTCAGAGCGACTTACCTTCATTGTGTATTGAAGTACCTTGAAAAGGTTCCGATGAACAACACCACGCTGCGGGAAAGATTTGGTGTTGATGAAAAAAACAGCGCAATGATTAGCCGTATCATCAAGGAAGCAATGAAAGAAGGTCGTATCAAACAATACGATTCATCAGTAGGAACCAAGGCAATGCGCTACATCCCATTCTGGGCGTAGTTGGGGATTTGCTTGATGGTTGCTTGATTCTGACTCTTGGTTGTAAGCGTGATTTATATTTTCATTATTGAAAACAAAAAGATAGAACATTTCCCGTTCTGCAATTTGCTTGATGGTTGCTTGATCCGAAGGTCTTTTCATCCTTCTCCAGCGGTTGGTTTCCTGTTTTGGTGGTATCCAGGCATCAACAAATCGCTCCGAGTATCTGAACCAGCGCCGGGAGATGCTTCAGCCTTGGGGCGATTTTGTTAATGCTCAGAGTGAAGAGGGACGTAAAGTGAACATTGGGAAGCTTTGTAAACTGTATGAGACTAATGGATAAAACTAACCCAGACCATTGGAAAATGTTCTGGGTTGGCAGTGTTTTTATTTTTTTAATTTTTTTGATGTTATATCAAAATTTTTTAATAACGGTTGGTAAATAGAATCGTAAAATTGTTTATATGATTCATTAATATACTCAAGTAATTTTTTACTATCTGCAAGTTCTACAACTTTGGGGATCCACTTACAATCATCAGTGATCATTTTCTCTTTATCCCATCCCACAATTTTATAAGGGGCTATAGTTGAGAAAATAATCATTTTAGTTCTTGATATCAAAGGCAAGAAAAATACTGTCATGCTATTCAGATTTGGATAAAGTGGTTGAGCTTTTATCTGTACAACGTGAAATGGCACTTCTGTGGTAGATTCGAAAGATGTTGGAACTCGTTTATATTTGGTTACGGTTTTATAAGCATCATCGTTGAACATATCCAAACCCAAAACACCGGGTTTACGAACGCGTTCCTCATATGATTCATTTGTAATGATAGCTCTCACAAAAAAATCATCATTATTATTACTAATCCATTCGGATAAAGATCTTATTTTTGGAATTATTTGATAATCGTTATGAATAATAATCTCTCTTTCAAAAAGAGATTTTAATTCCCCATCAAATGTAAAAATAGAATCAATTAACTCAGGAATGGAATTATAAATTCGCATAGCATCATCTTTATCAAAAAATCTCTTTGCATCATTCTCCACCAATTGTTTTAATGTTTGACTTTTATTATCATCTTTGGCCCTAACATCATTCTGACAAAGAATTTCTTTTAGAAATGTTTTTTCATCCTGCAATGCACTAACAAATATATCCGTAAAATTTGCTTGGCTCACGAATATCGGCGATTGTTTCTCATTTCCCTGAAACTCATCCGATGCATAATCAATAATATCTTTGTATCTAACTAACTCAGTTTTACTTCTAAAAACAGCTTCACCTATAGCCTTAGTAAAAAAACTCAATTTAGAGTCTGCGTATGAATACTGTACACTTTCTGATGAATACATAAAATAACACTTATCAAAACTCTGTTTAGATGTATTTATGTATTTATCGAAAGCTGTTGGGTCTTTTATATATGGGATTCCAGAATTACAAGCATCTACTATTTTTACTGT
Source organism: Lelliottia sp. RWM.1 (assembly GCF_016859735.1). NCBI lineage: Bacteria > Pseudomonadati > Pseudomonadota > Gammaproteobacteria > Enterobacterales > Enterobacteriaceae > Lelliottia > Lelliottia sp. RWM.1. Next base: position 3,616 of record NZ_WLVC01000049.1, read on the forward strand.
TAATTTGGGAGATACTGACCTAATAAGAACATCTAACTCCGAATTTTCTAGAGATGTTGATTTAACTCTTTTAGAATCAAAGTCACTCATTATATAGTGGAACTCTTCACCGTCAAAATAGCCGTGACCACTAAAATAAAAAAGAAGTTGTTCAACTTCTTTTTCAAAGTTATTCTGCAAAAATGATGTTAACCTGGCTTTAACTGCTTGAGTATTTGTCTCGCTGTCGATCATTAATATCGAATCATAATTATTACCAATTGATATCAATGAATTCATCAACAAAACATCATTTTTACTTGCAACTAAATTTTGCTGAGAGTCATATTCGCTAACACCAATCAAAATAGCAATTTTCATCATATCCTCTTAGAAATGTGGTGTAAGTCTCAGATAATATGCCTTTACGATACAACACCTGTAGCGCCATGTCATAATTTCACTACTCTTACTTATTGATTTCAATTGTAATTAAATCCTTCAAATCCCAAATACAGTTTCCTGCATCTTTTTCTTTTCTCCTGATCTAGCCTGTTCACAACACATAGCAGCGATGCTGCGCCCGAAAGCTTCCCGTTCCAGGATGAGCGGTGATCTGAAAGAAGCGCTGATGGCGATCAATCCCGCAGGTCAATACGGAAGTAGCGTGGTCTGAAACTGACTGTCTGTCTTTGATATAGGCGACCACATCCTTTGATCGTTGAGCTGTTGCAGGCACAGTCTACTTTACAAGTTGAGTACGATTATTTTATAGATTATATGGATAGTATCTGGCAGAACATTAAGTTTTTGTGTTGGCTGGCTGCTCAGCAGCCAGGATGATATAAAAGGAGAATATTTATGATAATTACAGGCCCACGAGTGTGCTCTGGATCTGCGATAACTTTGCCTTTGTGCGTCTGTAATCGTCCAGCAACTTCTGTTCGTTCTCGTTATACGCCACCAGAACGATGCACCCTTTCATGACCTTAACCGTCACCTGATGCCCGGTATCAAACCCCGCCGCGCGCAGCCATTTGCCGGAAAGGATGATTTTCGGCGTGGATTTGTCGAAAACATTCGGGCGGTATCCCACAATTAACGAACGCTCGGTTCCGGATTGGTCGGTGTCTGGGGTAGAATGCGAATCAGCCATAATCAACTCCTTGATAGTTGGTGAGGTTAGACGCTCCGGTTGTGTTCCCGCACATTGGGGCGTTGCTAGTACAGGAGGTTTAGGTGGCCTCCTATGTGTGTCAGAGTAGATGGATAGGTGGCCTCATGTCAATCATATCGCGCGAAAAAAAACCAAAAGGTGGCGGGCAGTCTCCGCAGTTTAAGATGCGCATTGATCCGGCATTGAAGGAACAGTTGGACGCCGTGGCGGCAGAGGAAGGGGTGAGTCTCGCCAGCTGGTTGAAGGAGTTGGCGAGGGAAGCTTTACGTTCAAAAGGAGTTACACCAAAAGGATAAGTGTTTTGAATCAGTTTTCAAAAAGAAGCTTCGTGGCATCTACAGGAACTATCGGGATATCAAAGAGGTTACTTAGTTCTATTTCTAGGTTAACCCAGTTAGATTTGAAGCAACCTTCGGTAAATAATAGTAAAATTACATCGCTTTTTATTAAGTTAACGATAACGTCTTCTTGATTTACTTTTCTACTTGAAGATTCAACTGCATGTATGAATACATTGTGTTTTTCCGATAGGAATTTATTTAAAAGATATAGGTTTTCTGTTTTTATTATCCCATCATTACGGGTATAACTGACAAATATATTCATCGAAGCAATCCTGTTAAATATAGAATATGTGCGAGAATAGATATTGTAATTAGGATTAAATAAATCCACATTGAATGATTTATACCAGCTCTAAACACTCTGGAATATATTTCTCCTTCAACTCTTTTGGGGTCAATCACGGAGTCTTTTATATCAGATGATGCTTTTATAGCTTTCTCTGTCCTTGATGTTTCTCCAGTATAGATTGAACTCATTATGTTATTGTTTCTATTGGAAAGCTCTTCTAGCTTACTTTGCATTCTTCCCCTTAGTTTGACCTGATAATAGTACGCAATAGAATCTAAAAACCAAAAGCTAATTATCATACAGTATGATGATTTGAAAATGACTGAGTCCAGATTATCGTCGGTGAATTTTATTATGAAGGTGAGAACAATGAATAATGTTGTGATGCAAAATTTTTTATTTCAAAACAAAAATGACTAATTTGTGAAACAGCACCATGCAATTGATCGATGATCTTAAAATCAATTTCATCAATTAGACTTTTTTGATAGGGTGGCGGTGTATCATCTTTAACTGACATAGTTTTTATGGAGTAGTGAAATTTGCACGCATAGTAGCATTTTTGGCGGAAGATCACAGGAGTCGAACCTGCCCGGGAACGCTGGCGTCCCCAACTGGATTTGAAGTCCAGCCACCTCACCGGAGATGACGATCTTCCGCGCCTGCATTGCTACATGGAGGCGGGGCGCATTATAGCTACTTTCAGGCATTTACCACATACCCAGACACACTTTTTTCACTACTCTTTTGACCTGTATTAAGCCATTTGAGTTAATTCCTAACAAAATCCTCACGTTAGCTTTTCCCCGTTCTGAGTTTTAACGCGATCACAAAAAGCAAGAAACGTAAGTTACTAACCAGAAAACAGAATACCCGCCCCGTCGCCAATGGTTTACAACATGTGAAACCGGTCTCAGCGCCCCCTACAGCGTGAAGGATAAAAAAATGAAGAGCGAAGTACTGTCTGTAAAAGAGAAGATTGGCTATGGCATGGGTGACGCCGCCAGCCACATCATTTTTGATAACGTCATGCTGTACATGATGTTTTTCTACACCGATATTTTCGGCATTCCTGCCGGGTTTGTCGGAACCATGTTCCTGCTGGCACGCGCGCTGGATGCCATCTCCGACCCATGCATGGGGCTGCTTGCTGACCGCACCCGCAGCCGTTGGGGTAAGTTCCGCCCGTGGATTTTGTTCGGTGCTATCCCGTTCGGCATCGTCTGCGTGCTGGCGTACACCACGCCGGACCTTAGCCTGAACGGAAAAATGATTTATGCCGCTATCACCTACACTCTGCTGACCCTGCTCTATACCGTGGTCAACATTCCTTATTGTGCACTTGGCGGCGTCATCACCAACGACCCAACGCAGCGTATCTCCCTGCAGTCCTGGCGCTTTGTGCTGGCCACGGCGGGCGGCATGCTCTCCACGGTATTGATGATGCCGCTGGTAAACCTGATTGGTGGTGAAGACAAAGCCTTTGGCTTCCAGGGCGGGATTGCCGTGCTGTCGGTGGTCGCGTTCCTGATGCTGGCATTCTGCTTCTTCACCACCAAAGAACGCATCCAGGTTCCGCCAAGCACCACCTCCATGCGTGAAGACCTGCGCGACATCTGGCAAAACGACCAGTGGCGTATTGTCGGCGTGCTGACCATCCTTAATATCCTCGCCGTCTGCGTGCGCGGCGGCGCGATGATGTACTACTGCACCTGGATCATGGGCTCGCCGGAAGTATTCGTTGCTTTCCTCACCACCTACTGCGTCGGCAACCTGCTCGGCTCTGCGCTGGCAAAACCGCTTACTGACTGGAAATGCAAAGTCAGCGTCTTCTGGTGGACCAACGCCGCGCTGGCGGTGCTGAGTATCGCTATGTTCTTCGTGCCGATGCATGCCAGCATCGTGATGTTCGGCTTTATCTTCGTAATTGGCGTGCTGCACCAACTGGTAACGCCAATCCAGTGGGTGATGATGTCCGACACCGTTGATTACGGCGAATGGACCAACGGCAAACGTCTCACCGGTATCAGCTTTGCAGGCACACTTTTCGTGCTGAAACTGGGCCTGGCACTGGGAGGCGCAATGATTGGCTGGATGCTGGCCGGCGGCGGTTACGACGCGGCAGCGAAAACCCAGAACAGCGCTACCATCAGCATCATCATTGGCCTCTTCACCCTGGTTCCGGCGGTCTGCTACGTGCTGAGTGCCATTATCGCCAAACGCTATTACACGCTGAAAACACCATTCCTGTTGAAAATCATGGGTGAGTTGGCGCAGGGTGCGCGCCGTAATCAGCAGGCATTCGACAACCTGCCAGTCAGCAAAGAATTACAGAACTAAGAGGACGAAAGTATGAAAATCAGTGACGGAAACTGGCTCATTCAACCGGGCCTGAACGTGACGTATCCGGTTCAGGTATTCGATGTGGATCAGCAGGGTAACGATCTGGTGGTCTATGTTGCGCCACGTGACGTGCGCGAACGGACCTGGCAGCTCGACACATTGATGTTCACGGTTCGCCTGTTTGCCCCACAGGAAGGGATTGTCGGGGTGCGCATTGAGCACTTCCAGGGGGCGCTTGATAACGGCCCACACTATCCGCTGAATGTTCTGCAGGATGTGAAGGTTGAGATTGAAAACAACGCGGAATTCGCGGAGCTGAAAAGCGGCACGATCAGCGTGCGCGTCACGAAAGGTGAATTCTGGGCGCTGGATTTCCTGCGCAACGGGCAGCGTATTACCGGTAGTCAGTTGAAAAACAACGGCTACGTGCAGGACAGCAATACAGACCGCAATCATATCTTCGAGCGTCTGGATCTGGGTGTGGGTGAAACGGTCTACGGTCTGGGCGAACGCTTTACCGCGCTGGTGCGTAACGGCCAGACGGTGGAAACCTGGAATCGCGACGGCGGAACCAGCACCGAGCAGTCATACAAAAATATCCCGTTCTACCTCACTAACCGGGGTTACGGTGTGCTGGTGAACCACCCGGAGAACGTGTCGTTCGAAGTGGGATCTGAGAAGGTCTCCAAAGTGCAGTTCAGCGTGGAAGGCGAGCATCTTGAGTATTTTGTGATCGACGGCCCGACGCCGAAAGAGGTGCTGAACCGCTATACGCAGTTCACCGGGCGTCCGGCATTGCCACCGGCATGGTCATTCGGCCTGTGGCTCACCACATCGTTCACCACCAACTATGACGAAGCCACGGTAAACCGTTTTATCAACGGTATGGCCGAGCGTGACCTGCCGCTACACGTGTTCCACTTCGATTGCTTCTGGATGAAGGCCTTCCAGTGGTGCGACTTCGAGTGGGATCCGGTGACCTTCCCGGACCCGGAAGGGATGATTCGCCGTCTGAAAGAGAAAGGGCTGAAAGTCTGCGTGTGGATCAATCCGTATATCGGCCAGAAATCACCAGTGTTCAACGAGCTGAAAAAGAAAGGTTATCTGCTCAAACGCCCAGACGGTTCCCTGTGGCAGTGGGATAAATGGCAGCCGGGGCTGGCGATTTACGACTTCACCAACCCGGATGCCTGCAAATGGTACGCCGACAAGCTGAAAGGTCTGGTGGATATTGGCGTGGATTGCTTCAAAACCGATTTCGGCGAACGTATCCCGACGGATGTTGTATGGCATGACGGATCTGATCCGCAGAAGATGCATAACCACTATGCCTATATCTACAACGAGCTGGTGTGGAACGTGCTGAAAGAGACCGTGGGTGAAGAAGAGGCCGTGTTGTTTGCCCGTTCTGCGTCCGTCGGTGCGCAAAAATTCCCGGTGCACTGGGGCGGTGACTGCTACGCCAATTACGAATCCATGGCGGAAAGTCTGCGCGGGGGGTTGTCGATTGGTCTGTCCGGTTTCGGTTTCTGGAGCCATGATATCGGCGGCTTTGAAAACACCGCTCCGGCGCATGTCTACAAACGCTGGTGCGCGTTCGGATTGTTCTCTAGCCACAGCCGTTTACACGGCAGCAAATCTTACCGTGTGCCGTGGGCGTACGATGATGAATCCTGCGATGTCGTGCGCCATTTCACACAGCTTAAGTGCCAGATGATGCCGTACTTATATCGCCAGGCGGCGCTGGCACGAGAGGAAGGTACACCAATGCTGCGGGCAATGATGCTGGAGTTCCCGGACGATCCGGCCTGTGATTATCTCGACCGCCAGTACATGCTGGGGGATTCCATGATGGTTGCCCCGGTGTTCTCTGAAGCGGGTGATGTGCAATTTTATCTGCCGGAAGGACGCTGGACGCATCTGTGGCACAACGATGAAATCCTGGGCAGCCGCTGGCACAAACAGCAGCACGGTTTCCAGAGCCTGCCTGTATATGTGCGTGATAACACCCTGCTGGCACTGGGTAACAACAACCAGAAGCCAGACTACGCGTGGAACGAAGGCACTGCTTTCCAGCTGTTTAACCTGGACGACGGCGCTACGGCAGTCAGTGAAGTACCTGCGGCGGACGGTACTGTGGCGTTTACGCTGAAGGCATCGCGTCAGGATGGGACTGTGACCATCCAGGGCGCAGGAGAGGCGCGGAGCTGGTCAGTCTGCTTGCGCAACGTGCAGAACGTGGGCGGCGTGAAAGGCGGCTCACATGCCGGTAGCGAGTGGGGCGTGGTGGTGAAAGCGGATGGCAATGAGGTTGTGATTCATCTCTGAGTTCTCTCTCCCTCTCCCGAAAGGGGAGAGGGAGGGTTTGCTCTAGGGAGAGGGCTGGGGCGAAGGGGGAGCTGACGACGTAACAGCAGGAACTGTCGATACCACGCCCCCCGCCATCGTCTGCTGGACTTGCTGTTTATCCATATTCACCGCATTTAGCTTCCCGTTTACCGTCGGCTTCAGCGGCGCATTTGCCTGAACGCTGCCACTGGCGGTCACCTGAATATTGCCGTCACCAGTAATAGGCAGTGCTGGCCAGCCCCACTGTTGCATCACGTTCAGCGGCACGCCGCGCCCGTTCAGGCTTACGGTGGTCTGGCGTTGTGCAAGCTGTGAAACGGTTGCGGTGGCTTCAAGGATCCCTTTCTCGGTAAAGGCGCTCAGTTCGGTAATATTGACCGTCGAGGCGTTGGCGTTGAGCGCCAGCGAAGGACGACGCACATCCACGCGATTAAACGTTGCCGCCGCACCGTTCAGCGTGGCGTTGCCTCCCCACATACCCCATTGACGATCTTTAGCCAGTTGCAGATTCGCGCCGTAGCCATCAAGGGAGGTGATTTGCCACGGGAAAGCCGGATCGATATCGATCACCAGGTTACGGCTCAGACCGAATTTTTTCAGCGTCACACCGTTTAGCCACTCCGGCAACGGATCCATCCACAGCGTTTTCCAGTTTTGCGGCAGAGTGTATTCCAGCCCGGCGATGGCAACATCGTCCAGAACCAGCGTTTTTCCATCGCGGAGCCAGTTACCGGACGTACGTACCATGCCGCCTTCCCAGCGGGAGGTAAACTGGCGCAGCGCAATGCCCTGTGGGGCAAATTCAGCGTTCAGGATCGGGTCGAAAAGATGCAGCGAGCCATAGATAAACTCGCTGGCATTCATCGATAAACGTCCGTCCTGACTCTGCCAGTCGCCTTTGCTTAGGGTCAGATTACGCAAGCTTAAATCGAGATCGGTCACCGCCCAGTCCGGCCCTTGCAGACGTGCATCGGTCACGTCGAGACGGCCAATTTGCAGGGAAGGGAGTGTGGTGATGGGGGCGAAGAAATCCATCAGTGTTTTATCGCTTTGCAGACGGATCTCATTCAGCCGCAGAGTATCGATTACCCAGCTACCGTCAGCATTGCGCAGTGCGGAGCCAGTGAGGGAGCCGCGCGCCATATCTGCCCCGATGGTGTTCAGCACCACTTCCTTGCCGTTGAGTTGCCCCTGAATCAGTACATTACTGGCCGGAACGCCATTGAGCGTGAGCGAGCCCGCGCTGATCTGAATCTGTGCATTTTTGCCCAGTACGTTACCCGCTTCCGGCTGCCATGGGCTAACGCCACCTGTGACTTTTTGCGCACTCAGGTCCCATTCCGTGTTTGGGCTGTTAAACGCCATGTTATTCAGGTGCAACCGGTCGGCCTGGAAAGGCAGAGGTGCAGTCTGCGGGGAAAGGTTCAGCGTACCGTCATACAGCGAGATGGTATCTACATGCAGCGGATCGGTGATCTGGCGGCTGCTTAAGCCGATGTCGACTTTTTTGGCAACAAGCGTGGCGGGTTTCCCGTCGCGACCAAAAGTGATGTTTTCCAGGATGATGTGGGAAGGCGATGAAAAGCGGTGATCCATCTGGTCGAAATTGAGTTCGTAATCGGTATTGACCGTAACCCAACTGCTGACCTGCGCCGCGCCCCAGCGCGTCTGAACCAGAATATACAGTGCCAGGATCACGATAAGTATCGCAATCAAAATCCAGATGAGCAGCTTTCCAATAAATTTCATGGTCTTCCATCCCGTCAAACGCACATAAAGGAGTTATGCACGATTTATGCGCAATCCTCAAGGCGGGAATGGTGTAATTAGATGTCACGGCGGGCATTGACTGCCCGCCGTGATGACGATCAATTTTTTTCAGGCGGGAAAACGAGGTTGAGCACAATCGCAGTGATACCGCCAGCCGCGATGCCGGAGGAGAGCAGGTTTTTCACCCAGTCAGGTGCAAACTGCAGAATCAACGGTTGCTGAGAAACGCCCAGACCTACGGCCAGAGACAGCGCGATAATCATGATTGCGCGACGGTTCAGCGGCTCACGGGAGACAATGCGTACACCAGAGGCCGCGATTGTCCCGAACATGACCAGCGTCGCGCCGCCCAGTACCGGCTCAGGGATGTGCTGCACAAAGCCACTGACCGCCGGGAACAGACCGAGGACGATCAGCATCAATGCCACCACAAAACCGACATAACGGCTGGCGACACCCGTCAACTGGATCACGCCGTTGTTCTGGCCGAAGCAGGAGTTCGGGAAGGTGTTGAACACCGCGGAAACAAATGAGTTCAGACCATTCGCCAGTACGCCGCCTTTCAGGCGCTTCATGTACAACGGGCCAGAAACAGGCTGCTCAGAGACATCTGACGTTGCTGTGATATCGCCGATAGTTTCCAGCGAGGTGATCATAAAGACCAGCATCAGCGGCAACAGCAGGTTCCAGTCGATGCCTAAGCCGTAATACAACGGAGTAGGGACCATAATCAGCGGGCTGTTGGTTGGGGTGGTATTCTCCGGCAGCATACCCAGCGCCCAGGCCATCAGATAACCAGCAGCCATCGCAATCACCAGGGATGCTACACGCAGATACGGGTTACGCTGGCGATTCAGCAGAATAATGATGCCCAGCACCACACCAGCCAGCAGCAGGTTTTTCGGTGCGCCAAAGGTATGGTCACTCATGGCTGCATAGCCACCGCCGATGGACGTCAGGCCAACCTGAATCAACGACAGACCGATGATCATCACCACCACACCGGAGACCAGCGGAGTAATCACGCGACGCGCCAGATGCAGTACGCGGGAAATGACCATCTCGGTACAACTTGCCAGCATCAGTGTACCGAACAGGGCCGCCATCATGGTCGGGACATCCGCGCCGCCCGTTTTCAGTGCCGTCCCGCCCATAATCAGCGGAGCCACAAAGTTAAAACTGGTTCCCTGAATCGACAGCAATCCTGACCCGACCGGACCCCAGGCTTTAATTTGAATAACCGAGGCCACGCCGGAGGCAAACAGGGACATGCTGATGATGTGCTGAGTATCTTGTGCCGGTAAACCGAGCGCCTGACAGATCAACAGAGCAGGAGTAATGACCGCAACAAACATGGCCAGCAAATGCTGACAGGCGGCGAACAACGTTTGCGCCAGAGGCGGGCGATCTTCCAGGCGGTAGATCAATTCACTATTCTGCTTCTGCGCAATCGGTTGCGCATCAGGAGACTCTATGGTGTTAACGGACATCGGCGGCAATCCCACGGTGGAAAAGCGGGCATTTTATCTGACCAGTTGGTAAAAGCAAACGATTGCCAGCGAAAAAAGAACAGAATTCCTTTTCCCTGACGTGACTTTTTCTATAACGATGCGGAGAAAATAATTACACTTTTGCCGTCGATTGCTCATGAAGAGCACAAATCGGCCCAGGATAACGCCGCGTGTGTATGGAATACGCGCAATTAAAGGAGCCCCTATGATTCATCTCGATACGTTGTCGACGCTTGTTGCCGCAACGCTGGTGCTGCTGCTCGGGCGCAAGCTTCTGCACAGTATTGCCTTTCTCAAAAAGTACACCATTCCTGAACCTGTTGCCGGTGGTTTGCTGGTGGCGCTGGCCTTGCTGGTCCTGAAAAAAAGCATGGGCTGGGAAATCGATTTTGACATGTCCCTGAAAGACCCGCTGATGCTGGCTTTCTTTGCCACTATCGGTCTGAACGCCAATCTGGCGAGTTTGCGCGCGGGGGGAAAAGTCCTCGGCGTATTTCTGATCGTCGTGGTCGGGCTGCTGGTGATGCAAAATGCCATCGGCATTGGCATGGCTTCCTTGCTGGGTCTGGATCCGCTGATGGGGTTGTTGGCCGGTTCAATCACCCTTTCCGGTGGACATGGTACAGGTGCGGCGTGGAGCAAGCTGTTTACTGAACGCTATGGATTTGAGAATGCCACAGAAGTGGCGATGGCTTGTGCAACCTTTGGCCTTGTACTGGGCGGCCTGATTGGCGGCCCGGTGGCGCGGTATCTGGTGAAGCATTCCAGTACACCGGATGGCAGACCGGACGACGAACTGGTTCCCACGGCATTTGAAAAGCCGGATGTCGGGCGCAGCATTACCTCTCTGGTACTGATTGAAACCATTGCAATGATTGCTATCTGCCTGACTGCTGGAAAGGTCGTTGCACAATGGCTGGCGGGAACACCTTTTGAGTTGCCGACGTTTGTGTGTGTCCTTTTTGTCGGCGTGGTACTGAGTAACGGCCTGGCCTTGATCGGGTTCTACCGCGTTTTCGAACGCGCAGTGTCCGTGCTTGGTAACGTCTGCCTGTCACTGTTCCTGGCGATGGCGCTGATGAGCCTTAAGTTGTGGGAGCTGGCATCTCTGGCATTGCCGATGGTCACCATTCTGGCGGTACAGACCCTCTTTATGGCGCTGTATGCCATGTTTGTGACCTGGCGAATGATGGGGAAAAACTACGATGCAGCCGTTCTGGCCGCGGGCCACTGTGGGTTTGGTCTGGGCGCCACGCCAACGGCTATCGCCAATATGCAGGCCATCACCGAGCGTTTTGGCCCGTCACACACCGCGTTTCTGGTTGTGCCGATGGTCGGGGCATTCTTCATTGACATCGTGAATGCGCTGGTGATTAAACTCTATCTGATGCTACCGATTTTTGGCTAAGCGTCAGGCGTTGGAATAACGTTCAGTTTCCGGCATCCAGCGCTCAATTAACGCTGCCGCCTGCTCGGGGTAGCGTTCATGAATATGGCGGGCAAGACGCTGAACTTCGGGGATCATGGCCTGATCGCGCAGTAAATCAGCCACTTTAAATTCGGCATTCCCCGTTTGACGCGTGCCCAGCAATTCGCCAGGCCCCCGGATTTCCAGGTCTTTTTGCGCAATCACGAAGCCATCGTTGCTGTCGCGCAGGACTTGCAAACGCATTTGCGCCGTTTTAGAGAGCGGAGCTTTGTAGAGCAGCACACAGTGAGAGGCAACCGCGCCACGACCCACGCGCCCACGCAACTGGTGGAGTTGCGCAAGTCCCAGACGTTCCGGGTTTTCGATAATCATCAGGCTGGCGTTAGGGACATCAACACCCACTTCGATAACCGTGGTGGCAATCAGCAGATGCAGTTCTCCCTGCTTGAAGGAGTGCATTACCGCCTGCTTTTCGGCGGGTTTCATACGGCCATGCACCAGGCCCACCTTAAGCTCCGGCAGCGCCAGTTTCAGCTCTTCCCATGTGGCTTCGGCGGCCTGCGCTTCGAGCAGTTCCGACTCCTCAATCAGTGTGCAGACCCAGTAAGCCTGGCGGTTTTCCGTCGTGGCAGCATTACGTACACGGTTGATGATATCGCTGCGACGGGTATCCGGAATCGCTACGGTGGTGACTGGCGTTCGGCCTGGCGGGAGTTCGTCGATGGTGGAGGTGTCCAGATCGGCATAAGCGGTCATTGCCAGGGTGCGCGGGATAGGGGTGGCGGTCATGATTAACTGATGTGGGTGGAACCCTTGCTGAAGCCCTTTTTCCCACAGGGCCAGACGCTGGTGAACGCCGAAGCGGTGTTGTTCATCGATGATCACCAGGGCCAGACCGTTAAACTGTACCTGTTCCTGGAATATCGCGTGAGTACCCACAATCATCTGAACCTGACCGCTGGCAATGGCATCCTGTTGCGCAAGGCGCGCCTTGCCTTTTTGCTTACCGGCCAGCCAGCCTACTTCAACCCCGAGCGGGGCAAACCAGTTGCGGAAATTATTCGCATGCTGCTCGGCCAGCAGCTCAGTAGGCGCCATCAGTGCGACCTGTTTGCCGTGGGCAATGGCACGAAGCGCCGCCAGTGCGGCAACCAGTGTTTTTCCTGAACCAACATCACCTTGTACCAGGCGCATCATTGGTACATCGAGCGCCATATCGCGTTCAACTTCGGCAACCACACGAGCCTGAGCACCGGTTGGTTTAAAGGGCAATGACGCCAGCAGCTTATCTTTTAAATCATCACGCTGGCTTAGCGGCTGGGCATGGAAACGCTGTGCGCCAGCACGAAGCGCCAGCATACTCAGGTTATGGGCCAGTAATTCTTCAAGGATAAGCCGCCGTTGTGCCGGATGTTGCCCACTCTCTAAATCACTGAGTTGCAATGATGGTGGTGGACGGTGCAACGTGCGCATCGCTTCCGGCAGGCTCATCATCCCTTGTGCCAGTTCGGGCGGCAGCAGTTCAGTAATGGCGCACGTATCGAGCAGTTCCAGAGCCTGATCGGTGAGCTTACGCAGGGTGGCCTGTTTAATGCCTTCGGTAGTTGGGTAGACCGGGGTCAGCGTTTCCTGCAATTCCGGTGTACTAAGATCGCCCTGCACACGGTATTCCGGGTGGATCATCTCTGCGCCGTACTTGCCACGTTTTGCTTCGCCATAGGCCAGCACACGTCGCCCGGTTGCGAGACCATTTTTCATCGCCGCGCTGAAGTTGAAGAAACGCATAGTGAGAATGCCGGAGCCGTCGCTGATCTGGCAGGTCATCATTCGGCGTCCACCGAAGGTGATATTACAGTTCAGCACTTCGCCTTCGACGGTGGCATACACGCCAGGCAGCAGATCGCCAATCTTATAAAGATGGGTACGGTCTTCGTAACGCAGGGGGAGGTGGAGCAGGAGATCCTGCACGGTGTGCAGGCCAATTTTAGCCAGTTTGCTACTTTGCGCTGCACCCACGCCCGTCAGCGTATTGAGCGGTACGGCATCCAGCAGGCGGCCTTTCATGATTTATCCTGCGTATTGCATGGTGGACCACCACTCGGCATCGGCTTCAATTTCGCCCTGCGCGTTAACATGGGGGTAAGGCAATTTTTTCTGTTTCGCCACGCGGGCCAGTACCGGATAGCCGCCTTCAAACAGCAGGCGCTGTTGTTCTTCTTCCGGCAGCATGCTGTTGCTGCGTTCGTACATTCCGGCATTCTGACGCTGGCGCTGTGCTTCGTACAGAATAAGTGCGGAGGCAACGGAGACATTCAGCGACTGCACCATGCCGATCATCGGGATGATGATGTCCTGATCCGCCAGATCCAGCGCCTCCTGCGTGATCCCGGTTTTCTCCTGACCCATCAAAATACAGGTCGGGCGGGTGTAGTCGATCTCACGAAAATCAACGGCTTTGTCAGACAGGTTCGTCGCAAGCACCTGCATACCGCGTCCTTTCAGATGCGATACGGCCTCAGCGATGGTCTGGTGAGTTTTAACGGACACCCAGCTGTTGCTGCCTGCGGCCGTTGACGCCATGGTGCGCATACGGCTGCCAGGCCAGACGGCGTGCACTTCATGCACACCAACGGCATCTGCAGTACGAACAATCGCAGAGACGTTATGAGGTTTATGGACCTGCTCCATGCAGACCGTCAGATCAGGCTGACGTCTGGCGAGCATCTCACAAATGCGCTTATAACGCGTTGAATTCATAAAACTAGTTTCGGTTACGGGTGACTTTAATGACGTCAGGCATTACGCGGATTTTGCGCATAATGTTTGCCAGATGCACACGATCACGAGCGGTCAGGCGAATAAAGGCGCTGTACACACGGCCGTCTTTTTCTTCCGTATTCAGGCTCTGAATGTTGGAAGAGGCAGTGTTGATCGCGGCGGTCAGGTTCGCCAGTGCACCCTGGTGGTTGAACATATCCACCTTGATCTCGGTGATAAATTCTTGTGCCGTTTCCTTATCCCACTCGACTGCCATGAACTTCTCTGGCTCTTTCTGGTAGCCACGGATGTTACGACAGGATTCATGGTGGATAACCAGGCCTTTGCCCGGACTGACGTGCGCAATGATCGGATCGCCGGGGATCGGACGGCAGCATTTTGCGAAGGTGATAAGTACACCATCTGCGCCTTTGATTGGCAGATGACCGTGACCTTGTGTCGCTGAGGTAGACGGTGCTGCGGAGGCATCGCCCTGTTGCAAGTTTTTCGCCACGACCACGCTCATGGCGTTACCGAGGCCGATTTCTGCCAGCAGGTCATCAAGCGACGCAAGCTTCATGCGTTCCAGCTCGCGCTGAATATTCTCTTTCGAGATTTCAGCCAGCTTACGACTGCCGCCCAACGCGTGGTTGAGCAGACGACGGCCCAGGCTGACAGAATCGTCACGCTTCAGGTTTTTCAGCAACTGGCGGATTTTGGCGCGTGCTTTGGAGCTGACGACAAAATTCAGCCATGCCGCGTTCGGACGTGCGCCCGGAGCGGTGATAATTTCGACCGTCTGGCCGCTGGAAAGCGGCTGAGACAGCGGGTAAGGCTGTCTGTCGACACGTGCACCAACGCAGGCATGGCCGATATCGGTATGCACAGCGTAAGCGAAGTCGACCGGCGTTGCACCAGCAGGCAATTCGACAATGCGCCCTTCTGGTGTGAAAACGTAAATCTCATCCGGGAAGAGATCGGATTTAACGCTCTCGATAAATTCAAACGAGCTACCCGCACTTTGTTGCAGTTCCAGCAGGCTTTGCATCCAGCGCTGGGCGCGGATTTGTGCGGTTGTGCTGCTCTCGCCACCGTGCTCTTTATAAGCCCAGTGTGCCGCGACACCCATTTCGGCCATCTGGTCCATGTCTTCGGTACGAATTTGTACCTCAACAGGAACACCATGTGGCCCGATCATCGAGGTGTGCAACGATTGATATCCGTTTGCTTTTGGAATGGCAATGTAGTCTTTCACACGCCCTGGACGCGGTTTATACAGGCTGTGCATCTGACCCAGCACGCGATAGCAAGTATCGGCATCGTGGACGATCACGCGGAACGCGTAGATATCCATGATCGAGTGAAAACGCTGCTCTTTGAGCACCATTTTGCAGTAGATGGAGTACAGATGTTTTTCGCGACCGCTGACGCGGCACGGAATTCCCGCTTCCTGCAAACGCCCCTCAATTTCAGAGAGGATCTTTTGAATCATCTCTTTACGGTTACCACGTGCGGCTTTCACCACCTCTTTAATCACGCGATAGCGGTTCGGGTACAACGCTTCAAAACCTAGCTCTTCCAGCTCGGTTTTAATGTGGTGAATACCTAAACGGTGCGCCAGTGGGCTATAGATTTCAAGGGTTTCACGGGCAATGCGGCGACGTTTGTCCGGGCGAAGTGAGCCCAGTGTGCGCATGTTGTGGGTACGGTCAGCGAGTTTGATGAGAATGACGCGGATATCCTGCACCATTGCCATAATCATCTTGCGGAAGTTTTCGGCTTGCGCTTCTTTCTTGTCGCGGAATTTCAGCTTATCAAGCTTAGAGACCCCTTCCACCAGTTCGGCAACGCTTTTGCCAAACAGTTGTTCCATATCCTGGTAGGTGGCGGGGGTATCTTCGATCACGTCGTGCAGCAGCGCGGCCATCAGCGTTTCGTAGTCGAGTTTCATCTCGGCCAGAATACAGGCCACCGCTACCGGGTGCGTGATATAGGGTTCACCGCTTGAACGTGTCTGGCCCTCGTGAGCGTCACGTGCAACGAGATACGCCTGCTGAAGACGTTTAATCTGGTCTTCAGGCAGGTAGTGTTGAATCAGCTGATTCAGGCTTTCAAACAGATACAAGGGCGACCCGCAGGTTTAATTAACGACGACCTTCAGCAATGGCGGTTACGGCCTGCAGTTCTGCGGCTTCCTGCTCTTGCTGCTCCTGGCGCTCACGCACGTCGAGGATCTGGTTGTTGATCAGACCTTCTTCGATTTCGCGAAGTGCAATAACGGTGGTTTTATCGTTTTCTTCCGGTACAAGCGGATCTTTTCCGCCTACCTGCATCTGACGAGCGCGACGCGCGGCGACCAGTACCAGGTCAAAACGGTTACCAATTTTCTCTACAGCGTCCTGAACAGTTACGCGTGCCATACTTAAAATGCTCCACAGGTGAAGAAATGACTGGGCATGATACTGAAAGTGGGTTCAGTCTGCCAACAGTTTGGTGATTAATGCGTCATGTCGCTGCTTCTGGCGGCTCATACGCAGACGTTCTGCGCGAAGGATGGTTTTAAGATCGCTTAGCGCGGCATCAAAATCATCATTCACAATAAGGTAATCATATTCGGCGTAATGGCTCATTTCTGCAACTGCCTGCGCCATACGTTTTGCTATCACGTCTTCGCTATCCTGGCCACGACCACGCAGGCGGCGATCCAGTTCGTCTTTTGACGGCGGTAAAATAAAGATACTGCGCGCCTGCGGCATTTTCTTACGAATTTGCTGCGCGCCCTGCCAGTCGATATCCAGAAACACATTTACGCCTGTTGCCAGAACCTGCTCAATGGTCTCGCGTGACGTACCGTAGTAGTTACCGAAGACCTCTGCGTGTTCAAGAAACGCATCTCTGCCAATCATCGCTCTGAATTCGTCGTGATCCACAAAGAAATAGTGTTCACCGTGTACTTCACCCGGACGCGGTTGACGCGTGGTGTGAGAAACAGAAACCTGTGTGTCGTACAACGGTTGGGTTTTTAACAGTGCCTGAATAAGGCTGGATTTACCCGCGCCACTAGGGGCAGAAACAATATAAAGCGTGCCTTGAGCCATGAGAGTCTTTTGTATGTGTTAACGAAGAAGTCCTACATACGGGCCTATTATACACGTCGGCGCAGTGTGACGTAGCCTTTGTCACACTTTTTCCCCCAGATTATTGAATTTTGCGTACCGTTTTCCGGTTTTACGTACGGTTTTCAGCAACAAAAATAAAGGCTGGATAGCGCCTCGCAGGTTGAACCATTGGTATTAGCGCTTCGGACTACCGCGAGCTATACATCTCGAAACGTAAAGGAGGGGTAGCGATGTGGCGATGGATAAGCGGACTGATGGTGCTGTGGTGCGGTTATGGAATGGCAGTATGCCCGGTCTGGTCGCATGCGAGGGCAGATCAAGAGATTGCAACGCTGAGTGCGCAGCTAAAACACTGGGATGATGCCTACTGGAAGCTCGGGGCGAGCGAGGTCAGTGATGATGTTTACGATCAGTTGAGTGCGCGCTTAAAGCAATGGCAGCGCTGCTTTGAACGAGCACCTTCGGAGAAGACACTTCCTGCTCTTGAGGGCAGTGTCAAACATCCTGTAGCCCATACGGGGGTGCACAAAATTGCCAAAAAAGAAGAACTTTGGCAATGGATGCATGCCCATCGCGATCTTTGGGTACAGCCGAAAGTGGATGGTGTTGCCGTCACTTTGGTGTATCGCAACGGGAAATTAAGCCAGGCGATCAGCCGTGGCAACGGAAACAAAGGTGAGGACTGGACCGAGTCTGTTCGTTCGATACCATCGGTTCCCCATTCATTGCAGGGTGTGCTGGCAAATAGCGTTTTACAGGGGGAACTCTTTCTTCAGCGTGATAACCATGTGCAGCAGCAGATGGGGGGAATGAATGCGCGAGCGATAGTGGCGGGGGCGATGTTACGGCGAACGGACAAATCACTCCTGAACCATATTGGGGTGTTTATCTGGGCGTGGCCGGATGGCCCGGAAACGCTACAGCAGCGTCTTACGATGCTCACGAAGGCGGGCTTCACCCTGGAGGCCCGTTATACGTTGCCCGTCCATTCCGTGGATGATGTCGAGCGACAGCGCGCGAAATGGCTGATATCCCCTTTGCCCTTTGCTACGGATGGCGTTGTGGTTCGTTCTGCGTATGAACCTCCGGGGAAAAACTGGTTACCCGGCGAGGGAAACTGGGTGGTTGCGTGGAAATATACCCCTGTTTCGCAGGTTGCTGAGGTGAAGAGTATTCAATTCGCTGTCGGGCGTACGGGGAAGATTTCGGTGGTGGCCGCGCTTGAACCTGTTCAACTTGATGATAAACGCGTGCAGCGAGTCAACCTGGGGTCAGTTAACCGCTGGCAACAGCGTGATATTGCACCAGGCGATCATATCCTGGTGAGTCTGGCCGGGCAGGGGATCCCCAGGGTTGATAAGGTCGTCTGGCGAGGGAGTAATCGGAAGAAGCCTCAGCCTCCCGCTTCACAATTTCACTCGCTTACCTGTATCTATGCTTCGCCGGACTGCAGGGAGCAGTTTATAGCACGCTTGACCTGGCTGGGTTCGAAGCAGGGATTGGATATCGAGGGTATTGGCGAGGCTGGCTGGAGAGTACTTCACCAGACCCATCACTTTGAGCATATTTTTTCGTGGATGCGTTTAACGCAGACGCAGTTGCAGACAACACCGGGATTCTCTGTGGCGCGCGCGACCCTGTTATGGCATCGGTTTAATCTGGCGCGCGCGAAACCTTTTATTCGCTGGATCACCGCGATGGGGATTCCTTTACCGCAGGCTTCACTGAAAGCGGCTGGAGATCTGTCGTGGAAAGTGCTGAATCAGCGCAACGCCACAGACTGGCAAACGTTACCTGGCACAGGCGAAGAGAAGGCGCGGCAAATCGTTAACTGGGTTCACCAGCCCGCGATGGATGGGCTGGCGAAATGGCTTGCAGAACAGCACATTGACGGGTTTTAAACTCAGTGTGCGCCGTGTTTGTAGTAAAAAACAGGCAGGCCGAGTTTAAGGCGCAGGGCCAGCATACGTGCAGTGAAGCCAAACAACAGCGTGGAGATAACCACCACATCGTGGTTGGAAACATAGTGTTGCAAGGCGATGTAGAGTACGGCTGCGGCAAAGGAGATACCTGCGTACAGCTCTTTCTGGAAAACCAGCGGAATGCGTTTGCAGAACATGTCACGCAACACGCCGCCAAACACCCCTGTGACTACTGCCGCGATAGTGGCAATAACCGGGCCCTCACCCATATCCAGCGCGATTTGTGCGCCAATGATCGAGAAGACGATAAGGCCAAGTGCATCAAGCACCAGAAACAGGCGGCGCAGATGCGGCATAACCGGAGCCACAATTGTCGTCAGTACGGCGGCTGTGGCAACGATAATGACGTATTCCGGGTTTTTAACCCAACCAAGCGGGTAATGGCCAAGCAGGATATCGCGTACTGAACCGCCGCCCAGAGCGGTTGCGGTGGCGATAATAATCACGCCGAAGGTGTCCATACGACGACGCCCGGCTGCGAGCGCGCCCGTCATGGCTTCTGCCGTGATGCCAATGAGATACAGAATGTGAAGCAGCATATACCCTCCGGAATGAAGGTCTGGAGGTTAGCGATTTGTGCGTATGATCACGATTGAGATTTTCTAAGGTGAAGTGTTTAGGATAACTATTACTAATGTTATTTTTTTGAATTTCATTAAATTAACAGTATGTAATTTAATGAAATTAATCTTATTCTGGGTGCTCTTTTTATAGGGTTTTTATTTTCACTTAAAAATACTAATCGATTAAAATAACAACATATGTGGTGGTTAACAACGCAAGTGAACGACAGATGCCTGAGGTATAAGAGAGAGTCAAGATCATGACTCTCCGATAAAAAGCCCCTGACTGGGGTAAGGTCTGGCCATCATAAATCATTTTTGAGGGACATCCGCACTCAGAGAGATTTTCTCCTGAGGTTATTTTCGTGGTCGATCAACCATTTCTTCCGGGCAATGCCGCCACCGTAGCCGGTCATTGAACCATCTTTGCCGATAACACGATGGCAGGGGATGACAATCGCGACGCGATTAGCGCCATTGGCTGAGGCGATTGCCCGAGCGGCTGTTGGTTTGCCAATATCAGTGGCAATCGACTGATAGTGAGTTGTTTCCCCGAATGAGACGCTTTGCAATTCGTCCCAAACGATGCGCTGGAATTCACTTCCGGGTGTATCAAGGGCGACACTGAACATTTGGCGCTGGCCTGCAAAATACTCACCAATCTCTTTCTCGGCCTGGCGCGTGTGTCTGTTCTCCCCCGCGATAATATTGGCGTTAAACAGGTTTTGCAGGTCTCTGAATTCCGTTTCCAGCGCACGACGGTCAACAAACTCCAGCAGGCATATACCTCGCTCAGTGGCGCAGACAAACATCGGCCCTAATGGGGTGGTAAACCGGTGAATTAAAATAGTGTCACTGCGCGCACTTGGTGCGGAGCCTGTCAGCTTTTTGCAGGTATACCCAAATCCACTTAGTGACTCATAGCCACTATCGAAGGCGACATCAGTTGTTGAGCGGCCTGACTTGAGTTCCTGCAATGCCACATTAACGCGCTGCATACGTTGAAAAGCCTGAAAGGTGATACCGTGATTTTGCAGGAACCAGCGTCGTACTCGCTCCGGGCTGATGTTGTGTTGTCGAAGCTCAGAATCGCTGATGCGCACTTTCGGCTCTTCCCGCACCAGCCTGAGCGCATGTTCGATAAAGTCCGGCGCTGTACAGGCATTTTCGGTTGGACGGCACACTTTGCATGGGCGGAAACCGGCATCCAGTGCGGATTTGAAATCATTATAAAATTCAACATTTTCACGCTTTGGTTTTCGTGCCCGGCACACCGAGATACAAAAGACACCCGTTGTTTTCACGCCAACAAAGAACACGCCCGTGAACTCAGCAGCGCGTTCGAGTAATGCTTCGTACCACATATTGCACAAGGCGTTATCGGTTATTTTCATCGCAAAAAACGTCCGAGAAAGAGTGGTGTGAGCGAACCAGGCACAGCAAATCCTTCAGCCTGGCCTGTAAGCGATCATGGATAAAATTGCCCATTGAAATGCGTTTCACGCCAAGCGCAGTCAGTGTCGTGAAATCCGCCAGTGCTGGCATGCACATAACATTTAAGGGTAATGTAATATCCCGGACAATCGCAGTAATGTCATCAGGCCGGGTTACGCAAGGTACAAAATAACCATGTGCACCACTGCTTGCATAGAGGTGTCCCCGATACAGCGTCTCCTCCAGTGCATTCTCACTGTTCAGTAAAAATGTATCGGTACGAGCATTCAAAAACATACCAGGACAGGCCAGGGCGATCTCCTGCAATTTGCCTGCAAACTGTATTGCATCATCCAGGTGGCGAACATTGCCGACGACATGGCTATCTTCAATATTGATTCCCACGACGCCAAGCTTCGCCAGTTGACGGATATTGTCAATAATGCGGTCCACGGTATCCCCATATCCGGCTTCCAAATCAACGCTTAATGGCAGGTTTGTCACGGTGCGAATACGGGCGACGATAAATAACAGTTCCTCAAAACTCATGCCCTCGCCGTCTTCGTATCCTAGCATTGCGGCCATGGCGGCACTGGATGTACCCAACGCGTGATACCCGGCCTGATGTGCGACCTGGGCACTGCAGGCATCCCAGACGTTGGCAAGGATTAAGGGCTGGTTTTGGTGGTGAAGTGCATAGAAGTCCATGGTTGTCTCCGGTTGTGGTGTGCAGCATCAATGTGCCGTTTTGCATGGGCCACCCACAACCGAAAATCGGACGAGCATTTTTACTTGTATCTGGTTGGAGGGAAAAGAAAAAGGCCATTTTTCAATGGCCTTTTACGCTGAGTATTAATGTGCGCGCAGTTGGATTTGTTTATTGAGTATATTGCTTAAATCTGCGTGGTTGCTGGTTTTTTTGTAATGCGTTTTTTCATTATGTACACCCATGTGTACACCGTAAAGTGATGTGCTTAAAGGCTGCGTCTATTTTTTATCCAGCTTCTTGGCGGCAGATTCTAATTGTTTGATGCTTTTTTCCGGTGCGGGCAGATTCTCTGGCATTGTCCCGCCTAGCTCCTGGATTGTTTGCCTAACTTTCCGGCCGACCTCGAAGTGAGTTTCATTAGCTTTTTGCTTCGATTTAACATTATCTCTGCGGAGCTTTTCTTCTGCCTGAGTCGCTCGGAACAGGTTGGCTGCCAATTCGGTAGAACCCATGTGATCGAGTATCTTTTGGCTCTTTTTAAGACCTTTTCGCTGATGGATAGCCTTTTGGTCTAACCCGCCATAAAGCCCCTTGTATCCGTGATTCTGGAAGATTGCAAAGTCCAATGTTGTTTCAACACCAGCTTGCTGTGCTGCCTCAACAAGTTGCTTGTTGTGTTCCTTTAACTCGTTTCGGAGAAAAAGGCGCTTTTGATCCTCGCGGAGTCGCTTGAATGTTTCATCGTCAGCTAGTTCTTGCCGTCTGGTCTGTATTGCAAAATATGTTTGCCCAGCAGCAATAACTGGCTTGCTAGGATCGCCGTTCTGCACAACTAGATAGCAGGCATATCTGGACAAATGAACATCTTTCAACTCTCGTTGGGCGCCAGACCCTAGAACAACCATTTTGGTGGTCTCAACGAAATGGTCTGAAACCTCTTGGTTGCTGGTTTCACACGCCTGAGCAGCTCGTGATAGAACGTTTTGAAAGTTTCGCCAATCTCGATAATCCAGTAGTGGTGCCAAATCTCTTGCTGACCAATATTCCTGCCCTTCGCTTCCATATTGTCGTAAGTCTTCAAATGGTTGATGGTGCTCGTTCATTGCTCACTCCATGTATTGGCTTGATGTTCAAGTGTGGTGACTTTTACTGGCGCTACTGCTAGCGGAGAGACTCAATATCTCACATCCTGATTAATGTATGATAGAGGTATCCCACAATAAGGAACCAGCCAGCCATGAGAATGACCAACCGCAAAAAAGAGATACTCAGCTATTTTGAACCGGATAACCTCGAATGGGTGACAGGTGAAATTGGTGCGCCGCCGTTCGATGTGTCGGGCGTGGCCTACCTGCTTCATGGCATGGTGTCGTTCGATAAGCGCCACCAGCTAGAATCAACCCGGCGTACGTTGGAAAGCATGGTTGCTGGTGGGCTGCTGGAGCGTGTAACAGTGTATGAGTCGCGTCAGGTACGGCGCGGCGGTGAAACCAACGCAATGGTCGTGCGCTACGGTTTACCCGGTCAGTGCGCTGTTATGCGCGATAATGGCGGCGCTGATAAAGCGATTGATGGGGAATGCTGGCGGGTCAGTTAAGAGCCTGCAATCTGTCGTTAATGCTGTTCAGGTCGTAAACCCGGCGTTCAATATCCAGCATAAGGAAATTGCGTATCTCGGCCTGTTCAGGATTATCAGATTCTCTGGCCTGTAAGAGCAATTCATTGTAACCATGCAATCCCCCCGAATTTTCCGCCGGGGTAGTCCCCCTCCCACGCAAACAGCTAACAGGCTGGATGCTGGTATCATGTGTTTGCTTCTCCAGCACAATAAGGCAATCCCACCAGTCGCCAAAGTCATACGTGTAAACCAGCTTGTCACCCTCATTCTGGATCGCCGCCCATAGTGGCGTGATTGCCGCATTATCCATGCTTTCACCCTCACCCCATACGCGATACTCGCTACCTAGATCACCTTTACGGCCTTTCTCGAACATATACAGATGTTCGTCATTCCAGCCAAAAGCCAACTGGATCACCGCGTGAAGTTCACTAAAGGGGATTTGCTCTGGAACCAGCACACGCCGCCATATTGGTGGTTTGCTGTCTCGGATGGTTATCTTTAGCTGGTACATGCAAATCCTGAATAAATGTGAATCGGAAGGATAACGATACTGACGCACTCACAATTCTGTAAAGGTGAATAAAGGAAATTTGCTTAATACGCATAAGTTACATGCGGAATAATCCCGTATCTACCTGCGCGGCGCTGGCTTCTTCCACTGGTAGGCAGGCGCTCGCATCATCTCCCCGAACCGTTTGCGCCGGGCTGTATCAGCTTCAATAATGCGCTCCATTTCCCGAACCTCTGCCGGGGTAAGCTGGCGGCCTTCATGCTCCATTTTGGCAGCGGTCAATAAAGCTATTTCGCGTGGTGTCATGGTGATTGCTCGTTGGCTGGTGGTGTCCGGTCATTGTATTAGCCGTAAAACGGATTGCTACCGCACACGCCCGGTGATCTTATCGACAACCGGACTGAATGCCTGCCAGTAAGCCATCTCCATTGCTGACAACTCTGCCCGCTTCCTGTCAAACGTAGCCCAGCGCATCCCCTTTGGTTTTGGGAACATGCGAATATCATTAAACAGGTTGTTGGTAAGGTCATTGTTGCCCCATATCGCGTATCGCTGTTGGCGTATCTTCATGCGCATCCTGTCCAGTTTGTCGGCGCTCTGGCTTTTATAGTGAAGTTTCCAGCACGCCCGGCAGCCAATGTCTTTCTTGCCGATATACAGCTTCGCTACCCGTTTCACGCAATGGGGACAAACGTACCATTCCCGCACGCCATACCCGGCCTGCGTGGTTGTAGTGCGAATCACCCGCGTCACGCCGTTGATTGTCATGGCGTAGCTGTCGGCTTGCCGGAAGGTATACAACGTTCCGCTTTCGGTCTGGGTATAAAGCTGCGTACCCTGTTCAGCGTCCGCCAGCCTGCTACGCATGTTCGCAAGGAATGGCAACCCTATACGGGGCAGGTCGGTGGTATAGCTGCGCGTTCTGTCTCTCACTGGCTGGCCTCCTGCGAATTACTGCGCATCAAACTGCGAATGCGCAAAAAATGAATACGAAATAATATGCGTATTTAACTACGAATTGCGCACTATTTTGCGCACTGCGCACTTATGAAGTCAGAAATGGCGCGGCTTTCGGGATGGTTTGCGAATTGGTATCCGTTTCGTTTTGCGCAGATTTTTTGTGAACTGCGCAATTCGCAATTTACTGCGCAATATTCGGGTTTCGTATTTGGAGGATTTTTCACTTTGCGTACTGCGTTCGACTGTAGAAACCCAGCGATAATGCGGCTTACAGGCTGGACGCAATTGCGAATCGGTTTCATATCACGCAATTAAAACTTAGGAAATCTTAGGAATCCTTATCAAAACTTATCATCTCCGTGGTGCTACTAACTGCGAATGGACTACACCAGAGCCAGCAATATCAAGCCTCTCCACCATTTTGCGAATTCGCAATTTCTGTTTGCAATACCACCGTTAGGATTCGTCAGGTAGTACGCACGTTGAATGCGCAGTTTTGCTGCGTACCTGACTGCGTACCATGCTCCGTGTTTTTGGATGGGTTAGTGAGTCAATATTGCTTTAGCCCTTTACTGGAGAAGCTTTTCTGTCGATCCCTCGCCGCAATCCTTCCAGAACAATCCAAATTTCGTGCGCTTTTCGCCGCCTACCTGACTGCGTACTGCGAATCAGTGGCGCGAACCTGAATATTCTGGACGACCTGAATCACGCTCTGGCTTCCAGCCCTCGACTGGAGCGGGTTTAGCGCTACAAAGGTTTTAAATCCGTCCAATACAGTCCAAAATTTACAGCCGTTCTGGTGCGAACCTGGCTGCGAACCATCGCCCCCCGCTGGTGGCCTACGGCTGCCTCTTACCGCCATTTAACCGGAAGGCGTTACCGTTCGGTTGCGCTATCCCCATGCGGTGTTGTGTCTCAGTGACTGCTTTATGCAGATCGCCGTAATCATCGGTTTTCACTGGCGGGCGCTTCGCGTTCGTCAGACACGTATCACGGCGCTGCTTTACCCATTCCCGATCATCGTCCTCAGCACAAAGCATCATGACTTCCTGCCAGCGCGTCGCAGCCCTGCGATACAGCCCCTTTGCTTCCAGAGCCTCTGCTTTACTATCGTTGACCATGCTTATCTCCCTCAGAATGGCGTTTCATCGTCAAATGGTGGGCGCTGGTCGTATTCATCACGGGATGGCTGCTGCGCACGTCTCAGCGCGTCCGTTGCCTGCCCCTGCTGTCCTGCCTTCCCGCCGGGGCGCACCGTTCTTGCGCTGATCACACTGTCGGCTACTACCTGATAACCCTGCTGTGTACCGCCGTCCTGCCCTGTCCACTGGTTGAGTTGCATATTGCCTGCCACGCTCACAAGGTCGCCTTTCTGGTGCTTTGCCAGCGCATCGGCCTGCTTCCCAAAAGCAATAACGCCCAGCCAGAAGGTTGACTCTCCCGCCTCTGCCGCATTACAGGGGAGTGACACCGCCAGTCGCGCCATAGCCATGTTGTTACCGTTCGTTGTGGTGCGAGTCTGGGGGGCTGCCACCAGCCGCCCATATGCTGAAATTTGTGCGGTCATAGATATTTCCTCATGTAGTCACTACCTCCGGGACTAATTTTCATTTCTTCCCTTAAAGGCCACTGCTCCGCCATTGCTGCGGTCGAGTGATTCCCGTCATCACGTCCGGCCTGAGCTGCCGTCCAGTGTGCTGCATATTCTGTAAATCCAATTTCTGCTGGCTGCCTCATCCAGTGGGCGATCATCCTCAAGGTCATTTGCAGGCTTTGGGTGTCGCCCTGTAATGCGCGTTTGTCAGTAAACCCCTTCAATGCTTCACGCTCCTGATAGGTCATTTTCTGGCTGGTTTCTGTATTCATTGCCCACCTTCGTTTTAAGCTACCCCCCCCATAGAATCTTTTTGGGGGTGTAATATCCCTACCAATCCCTACTAACTGGCTCAGGCCACGAATGGCAAGGCTTTCAGACTGGTAGGCATTCAATTTTGAATCGCCACGGGTTTAACAGACACCTCAGAGTCATTTAAGATGACTTAAAGAGAGGTGCCCATGAGCGGTAAGC